>NZ_KI271718.1:0-5673 GCF_000469445.2 Oscillibacter sp. KLE 1745
CTGCTTTGGTGACCCGTCGGGGATTCGAACCCCGATAGTTAATGAATAAAACTATTGAAAATAAAGGGATTTCTCTAATCTGTCCGTAAATTTATCTGCAATTTGGATTCGAAATAGCCATTTACTTTGCGCGCGGTTGCCCTTTGTTCGGAGCTGATTGTATGCTGGTAGACGGTTTTTAACATATTGTCAGTGGCGTGTCCCATGCGCTCCTCCGCGTACTTGTTTGGTATTCCAAGGGCCAGCATGACGGAGGCGTTAATATGGCGCAGATCGTGGAAGCGGTAGTGCTGAACGCCAGCCTTTTTGCAGATGGTTTGGAATCGACAATACAGGGCGCGGCGTGAAAGATTTACAATATACTCCCCATTATGCGGTGCTGCTGCAATCAAATTTTGAAGATACTGTGGGAGATCAAGGTCCCGTTTGGAGATATATGTTTTGGTCGTCTTAACGCCTTCGTCTACTTTTGCGCGCCGGATGTGGAGGACATCACCGTCAACATCTTCCCACTTGAGGCCCAAGATTTCAGACATACGCAAACCAAGCCAGAGAGCAAGCATAATCGGGAGCTCGTTTTCGGTGTCCTTACACGCCTTCATGATGGCGCCTATATCATCATCTGACGGGATAGAAATTTCATAGCGTACCTTTTGCGGGAGAGTGGTTCTAAGAGCTATGTCTGGCCTGTAAACTGCTAATGTAGCACTTAGTAGCCCATGAGCGTTTCGGACAGTCTTGGGAGATTTATTCCGAGCCATCATATTGATAGACCGCTGGACGATTTGCGGCGTGAGGCGGTCCAAATCAATATCCATGATGTCCTGTAAAGCGTTCGCACGTATCCTCTTATATCCGGCAATTGTGGCTGGAGACAAAACGGCGTCCTTACTTTCTACATATTGGTCTATAGCCTCACCAACAGTTAGTCCGGTCTTTTTCCTGGCCGCTTTAGCTCCGGACTTTATCGCTGCTGCCTGATTTTCTGCCTCTTTTTTTGTTGGAGCGGTAATGGATATTCTCTCCCCGGCTATCATAACGCTAACATTCCAGTTACCAGATGGGAGCTTTTTGGCGCTTGGCAACTTCAAGCAGATCACCTCCTAAGAGTACGCCGCCAGGGAAGACCTGACGGCGGTTTTTATTGGGCTTTCTTCAACTCATTGATCTGCTGAGTATGTAACTCCACCGCTTTTTCCAGATCATCCACCCGGTCCTCCAAGATGTCTAAGGCCTCTTTAGGGACTGGGTTGATTTGCTCACTGAGGGCTTGGAATTTTGGGTCAAAATAGGACTCCATAAGCACCATAGTTTCACTGATGATTTCTTTCTTCTGCTTGGCCATCTTCTGGTCCATGCGGGATTCTAGCCCGGTCATTAACTGTGCAATAGCCTGTAAGTCTTTTTCATCTAACATTTTGCGGTCTCCTTATCAAAAGGGTTCTTTGTTGTCTACGGAGAAATTCCTTTATACGGGATATAGACAAGAAACTGATGATACTTTTATCTCATTTTATCTTGTTCTTTTTCATATTTCTTTTGAGACCTCATAAATTCTTTTTGGACCTCTTCTGGAGTGGATCGATAGCCGCATACTTGGCAAACAGCATAAGTAACGGTTTTGTTTTTCCTTCCGCGCAATAACATTGCAAGTACAATCCATCCCAAAATCGGGATGCAGAGCAAAATTAGATAAATGATAACTGTCAGGCATCCACGTCGTTGCGTTTCATTTACCGCCTGTACTTGCATTTGCCCACCACATTTAGGACATATCATAGAAACACTTCCCCTTAATAATACTTAAGTAAATCTTTATACTCCAATGCAACAGTTTCTACACGTTGGTCAAATTGAACTTGCTCGGCGCTTGCTTTTCTTTTTCTAACAGGTTTCCAGTTCCTTTGCTTTTTGTTTAATTCATCAATTTTAGCAATAAAATATTCTTTGTTCCCGATTCCGTATTTCAATAACTCTTTTAATAAAGCTGCCGATTTTATGTATTCATGTTCTTTTTCATATAGTTCAGAAAACTTTGTTAACAGAAAGAGGGGGAAAATAGTATCAAATTGTAAAAGCTCTAATTTTGGGATTTGATAATATGAATTTTCAAATAAGCTGATTGCACATTCTCTCCTGCCTGCTCCTTGGTCTCCCATAGCTAATGCACAAGCTAATTTGTCAATCGGTTCCTGCGAACTCTTCCCCAAAATCTCAACAATGCGCATTAAAATATATCTTGGCTTATACGTAATTACATACGCTTCATTAAAAAGTCCCAAAAGTCTATATTTTGAAGGATATTTTTTTTTTGTAATATTAATAGCAGATTTTAGAATAAAATCTTCGTGTCCAGAAAGCCTGGACATATCGTATTTTCCATTTTCTCCTATAATACTTTTATTAGGGTCTTGGTTATATACTTCTGGACTATATTTCGTTTTAGAATGATTATCTGCATTGTGCTGCACTTTAGCAATAGACAAAAAATCAAACAGTCCCATAATCTCGCCTCATTGTTCGTTAATTCGTTTTTCTTTTTGTACTTGCTCTCTCATTGCAAACATATAGTTTCTGAAAACGTCAAGACTATTAAAGATCGGAATCACGCTTGGCGAATGAGCAAAAACGTTTGGGAGAACAGAATTTTTCTGCTTAATTCCATCCGCCTCCTCTTCTATTTGTCTGATCGGGAGAATATCGTTATAAAAGTGATTTTCCCGAATGTGACAAAGCTCATGGTCTAAAATTGCTTGTTGTTTGACTTTACAGAAAACGGAATTGATATAAATATCGAATGTTCCATCATCATTTGGAATTGTTACGCCCTCAACTTTTGACGGAAATTCAATATACCGCACAAAATAAGTAGGCGTCCACACACTATTTATCCTCGACTTTCCGCAGGGCTTCAATAATGGCGGCTGCTTTTTTCACATCATCCGGCGTGGCTCCGTCCGCTAGTTTGAACAGCATTCGGCATTCTGGCCTTGTGCGTAGCCGTTCCAATACTTCGTCTAGCTCGTCTCCTAATATGGGGGCGGGCACTTTTTTTGTTTCCTCCGTTAATTCTGATACAGGTACGCCGAAGTAGTCAGCGATTTTTTGAGCCGTTGCGTCTGTAGGTTTTCCCCCAGCTTTCCACCTTGTAACAGCGGACTTTTTTAACCCTACCTCAGTAACTACTTTCGATGGAGTTTTCCCAATATTATTGCACATGGTTAAAAAGTTACTGTAGAAACTCATAATTTGTAATCTCCTTTTTTGTGCAAAACAGAAAAGTACGGAAAGTTAACAAAAAGAGATTGACAGTAACTAAAGTACGGTGATATACTGATAACAGTTTCGAAAGTTAACAAAATACCAGACCCCGGAGTTATCTCCCGTGTCAACCGCTTTTATGTATCTCGCAAATTCATAATAGCACGGCATGTTAACTTTTGCAACTACTTTTTGACTGCGGCGGGAAATAAAAAGCAGATGTCCGCAAGACAATAGCCTGTCTATTGGACATCCGCTCCGCAGAGAGTTCCACCGCCTGCAAGTATTTGGTGTGCAAATACTCCGGGCTTATCGGTCTTGATGCGGCAGTCTGGCTTTTCTGCGTCCCCATGTCATCACGGGGCTGTCCAGACATTTAAGGAACCCAGAGAAAAGTGGCATGATGCCTGCGATAGCCGAAGTGGCCTGCATGGTGGCACCGCCTCCTTTCCCGCCCGGGCGTAAACCAGCTGGGCAATCTAAGGATACCAGACTTTCCCGCCGCAGTCAACAAATCAAACAGAATGGAGGGATAAAGGGTGCCGGAGACATGGACCGGAAATCTGATTGGGAAGATGCACAATAAGGATGTTACCTATGATGAATTAGCCGAAGAAATGGGCGTTACAAAATCATACGTTTCTATGATTTTGAACGGACATCGAAGACCGCCGGATATCAGAAATCGCATGGAGGTCGCCTTTAATAGCATCATTCAACGCAGGAATGGCATAACCGTAGACGAGCTTCTTTCGGATCAGGGCGAAGGGTGAGGGGAGGTGAGAGAACGTGGGGCGATCATTTGTGGTTGCAGTTATCGTATTTAGCGTCATGTCTAATATTTTTCTTTGGATGAACCTATGGAACCTAAAGAAAACCGTTTTTGAGTTCCAGAGAAAGAATATTGAGTACTTAAAAGAACTTTGCAAGGAGCCAACCGAGAATAGTTCCCGCGAGAGTACCGAGCAAACCGCCAACAAAGTATAAGTCGGCCTTTCGTTCAGCATGTTTTCTTAGCTCTTCTTCTCGCTCTAACCGATAAACAATATTTGGAACAACTTTTCCTTCCGCAATATCAGGAACGTCAAATTCAGAATCACCAATTTTAAGTTTGCTCATTAAACATTCTCCTTTCTCCCCATCAGCCTATCACATCTAGGGAGAAAGGACAATAAAGATGCCCCCGCCGGTGATAGCGACACCGACGAGGGCTGCGGAGACCTATTGATAGTGCCAACAGGCCCGCGAGGTTATTATACACGCCTCCGGGTCAAATGACAAGGAGGTTTTTATGAACGAAAAAGACAGCATTCAAGCCCTTGAAAGGCAGGCAAGGAACACCAATCGTCTTATGGACAATCTCTGTCTCGCCTGGAAAGGCCGCACATGGGAGGAGGCCCACATGGATTACACATTTGAAGATTACCGCAAGGCACTGGAAGGTGCTGGCCCCAAGTTGAAGGAGCTGATTCTGGACCGGGCGGCACATGATCCCGGCATCGATTTGATGGAACTGAAAGAGCTGGTTTCCGTTGCGTACCCGGAAGATGTGTAAAAAATCCCGCCTGACCGTTACCAGCAGTCAGACGGGCAAGGATTGAGCAACCACGAACAATCCTTTTGGATACAGTATATCGCCTCCAAGGGGAGAAATCAAGGAGGAAATCATGGCGCGAACAAAACTAAGCAGGTTTTCTGTTCCCCCATGTGAACAGAGGGCGAGGATTCTTCGTTCTGCTGGAGGACGTATGGGGTATACCGATCGGGACCTGGGAGAATTGGCTGGAATGACCCAATCTAATATCTCCATGAAACTAAGCGGAAAGCGCAAATGGTGGCTGGATGATATTAGCGCCTTAGATAAGGTTTTGTCACTGACTGATGACGAAATAATCCGATTTGTGCGTGCAGGGAGATAAAAATGAGTACATACATTTTTGCTTTAATCGGCATTTGTACGGCTACGTCATGGTTCATGCGCTTCCTTTCCTGGATGGAGGGCGAGCGGTGAAAGTCGGAGACAAGCTGTGCCTGGAACCCACCATCCCCACCAGCGCCTTTGTGACCGCAAGGACAGGCCCGCATCCCTGCCAGGTGGTCTCCATCAACGAGCGGCACCATCATTTCACCGTGGAGTTCGATTTCCCCGAAGGCAGCTTCCGGGAGACCTACAAGGAGGAATAACGCATGGATGAACAAGAGTTGAAAAATATTTTGGACAAGCACTTTAAATGGCTACGAGGCGAAAATGGCGGAAAACGGGCCGACCTGTCCGGGGCCAACCTGTCCAGGGCCAACCTGTTCGGGGCCAACCTGTCCAGGGCCAACCTGTCCAGGGCCGACCTGTCCGGGGCCAACCTGTTCGGGGCCAACCTGTTCAGGGCCAACCTGTTCGGGGCCAACCTGTTCGGG
>NZ_KI271718.1:5773-73602 GCF_000469445.2 Oscillibacter sp. KLE 1745
TTCGGGGCCAACCTGTTCGGGGCCAACCTGTTCGAGGCCAACCTGTTCGAGGCCAACCTGTCCAGGGCCAACCTGTCCGGGGCCAACTACATTGAAAAGGCAAAAAATTTATTTTATCCCATTGCCTGCCCGGAAATCGGCGCTTTTGTCGGCTGGAAAAAGGCAAGGGTCAAAACCAGCGGTCATGAGTGCATTGTAAAGCTGGAAATTACCGAAGATGCCGTGCGCAGTTCCGGAACAGGCCGGAAGTGCCGCTGCTCAAAGGCAACCGTTTTGGAGATTCAGGATTTAGAGGGGATTGTATTGGAGCAGGTCGCCGTCAGTGATAGAGATGAGAACTTCCATTACATTCCCGGAACTGTGGTCTCCGTTTCGGATTTCGACGAAAACCGCTGGAACGAGTGCAGCACGGGCATCCATTTCTATATTACCCGAGAAGAAGCGGTGAGGCATATCCTATGAAAAAGCTGACCCGCGAAGAGCGGCGGCACCGGAGCCAGAGGCGGTTGCAGCTGATTACATATCTTCTGTTCCTGCTTCTGCTGCTGGCGTGGCTGGGAAGCTACCTGATTATGACCGTGGAGGCAGAGCCGCCCGCCCTGCGCAAGATGGCGCTCACCACAGAGGGCGGCAGCCTACCCGGCGACGATACCCCGGCCACCACTCGCTGTTATCTGACAGGGGAAGAGATGGAGGCCGCCGAAAATGAGCTGATCGAAGCCGCTTTGCTGGCCCGGTCTCACAGGCTGGAAGATGTGACCATCACCTTTTATTGCTGTGAAGGGCGGCCTCATATCTGCGGAACTGGGACAGGCATCACAGCGAGCGGCAGGCGGGTAACGCCCTATGTGAGCTGCGCTGTGGATACGGACATTATACCGCTGGGCAGTACCATCATGATCGAGCACAACGGCGGGATGGTGTATCTGAGAGCCGATGATACCGGCCCGGCAGTCAAGGGGGACCATATTGATATTGCCGTCAAGGGGCACTTAGAAGCTTTATCCTTGGGCGTCCAGACGGCGGACATTTGGTGGTGCGAAGAAGGAGAATGACTGATGAATGAAACGAATTACATTTGCGTTGATGAGGAAAACAATGTCTGGCAGTGCGAAACCTGCCTGGGTCTGGAGAGATTTGAAGCGGACGGCCCGCAGGAAAACGGCTGGAGATTCTGTCCCTCTTGCGGACGCAAGATCAAGTATCATGTATCGCTGTGATATCTGCGGGACCTTGTTCGATAAGCCGACGCTAGTTTCCTATTCAGAGATCATTGACTGGGATGGAACCAGGGAGAGCAGGCGAGAGGCGGTTTGCCCGATCTGTGGCGCTGGAGAACAGTATTTCACGGAGATTTTGAAGGGAGACGACGATGATACATAAAATCCCGACATCAGACATGAGCCGCGAGGACTGGCTGCGGGAACGCAGAAACAGTCTGGGCGGCAGCGATATGGGCGCCGTTTTGGGCCTGAACAAATACCGCTCACCATATTCAGTTTGGGCGGAAAAGACCGGGCTCCTTCCAGAACAGCAGGATAATGAGGCCATGCGCCAGGGCAGAGACCTGGAAGACTATGTGGCCCAGCGTTTTGAAGAGAAATCAGGGAAAACGGCACAGCGTATGAATTACCTGTTACGCAATGATGCAGCCCCTTATCTGCACGCAAACATAGACCGTAGGATCATGGGGGAAAAGTCAGGGCTGGAGTGCAAGACCGCATCTGCCCTCAGCCTCAAATCCTACACTGGGGGAGACTTCCCAGAAAGCTATTACGCCCAGTGTGTGACTTATCTGGCCGTCACTGGCTGGTTCCGCTGGTATCTGGCTGCATTGGTACTTAATAAAGCCTTTTATATCTATCAGATTACCACCATCCCGGTCGACATCTGTCCGGAATGGTGCGAGAGCAGTGTATATGTCTCCCCGGAAGAGATCGATGCCTTGAAGCGGTGCGCAAAGGATTTTTGGGAGCTGCATGTGATGACGCAGGAGCCTCCGGAGCCGGACGGAGCGGAGAGTACCACAGAAGCCATGGAAACGATCTACGCGGACTCTGACAATGGCTCCATTGAGCTGTTTGGTCGGGATGCCATGTTTCGGGATTATGAGGAGCTGCAGTTAGAAAAGCGCGAGATCGAGCGGCGGATCGAGGCCATCAAGCAGACGTTCATGCAGGACATGGGCGAGGCGGAGAAGGCCACTTACGGGAACTTCAGCGTTTTGTGGGCGCCGCAGAGCCGCAGCACTTTCGATGTCAAAGCATTTTCCAAGGATCATCCGGACCTGGACTTATCGCAATATTTCAAAATCAGTAAATTCAGAAGATTTTCCATTAAGGAGGACAAGGGAGCATGAAAGAAGGACTCATCCAGGGTACGCAAAGCGCCCAGGCTGCCAAGAAAGGGCCTGCCACCATGCAGGACTATATCAAGAAAATGCAGGGGGAGATCGCAAAGGCGCTGCCTTCCGTGCTGACGCCGGAGCGGTTCACCCGGATCACCCTCTCCGCTCTGTCCACAAACCCCAAGCTGGCGCAGACCACGCCCAAGAGCTTTCTCGGCGCCATGATGACGGCGGCACAGCTGGGCATGGAGCCCAACACCCCGCTGGGGCAGGCATACCTGATCCCATTCAAAAATCACGGCGTCCTGGAGTGCCAGTTCCAGCTTGGCTATAAGGGCCTGATCGACCTGGCCTATCGATCCGGCGAGGTATCCACCATCCAGGCACAGACGGTCTATGAAAACGATGAGTTTGAGTATGAGCTTGGTTTGGAGCCGAAGCTGCATCATGTTCCCGCGAAGGGGGAACGGGGAGAACCCGTCTATTTCTACGCTGTTTTCCGCACGAAAGATGGCGGCTATGGCTTTGAGGTCATGAGCGTCGACGATGTTCGCACTCACGCCAAGAAGTACAGCAAGGCATACAGCAATGGTCCCTGGCAGACAAACTTTGAAGAGATGGCAAAGAAGACCGTCCTCAAAAAGGCGCTGAAATACGCTCCCCTTAAAACGGAGTTCATGCGGGGACTGACTTCTGACGAAACCATCAAGACAGAAATCTCCGAAGATATGTATTCCGTCCCTGATGAGACCGTGATCGAGGCAGAGGGATACGAGGTTGATGGCGACACCGGCGAAGTGATCGAAAGACCGGCGGATGGGCAGTAATGCCCTCCGCCAGGGAAACGATTTTCCATAGGAGATGCTCATGAGCACAACATATCTCAAACTCTTTGTGGACTGTCTGGAAAAGTACCAGAAACTCAATGATACCGAGTTCGGAAGACTGGTGAGAGCTGCCCTGCGCTATAAGGCAACGGGAGCAGAGCCGGACGACCTGGGCCGGGAGGCATTGCTGTGGGACGGTATGCGGCTGGACATAGACAGAGACAATGAGTCTTATCACACCGTTGTCGAAGCGAGGGCATCGGCTGGGAAAAAAGGCGCTGCGGTTCGATGGCAACGGCAGAAACAAGATGGCAAAAATAGCAAATGCCATTTTGTTAATGGCAAAAATGGCCAAGACAAAGAAGAAGACAAAGATAAAGAAAAAGATATTACACCCCCTACCCCCTCTGCAACGGAAGGGGCTGCCAAAAACTATTGGGGGTTTGACCAGTTTTGGGATGTTTATCCCAAAAAGTCAGCCAAGAAAGACGCTTTTGACGCTTGGAAGCGGGTAGACCCGGATGAAGGGAAGGTAAAGCGGATTCTGGAGGCTGTGAAACAGCAAAAGCTGTGGCCGCAGTATTCCGGGGAGAACGCAAGGTATTTTCCAAGCCCGTCAAAGTGGCTGGATGGCGGTTGCTGGGATGACGAACCATTGGCCGGGGAGGAGGACCCGTATGCCAAGTTTACCTGATGTCTCCGCCTGGCTGCTCTACGATGAGACCGCCATGGACACGCGGAAAGCGTTGTGGTTTGTGGCGGACGCCCAGGATGTGACAGCCCTGGACAACCAGAACGCCGTTTGCCTTGCCTATGGGGCGGGCTTTGAGAACTTCCGGGATGCGGAGCCGTTTCTGAGTTCCTTCCCATCTGTGTTCCTGGCTCTGTCCGACCGTGATACGGCGGAAGCCGTGGCGGACGCCCTCAAAGAATATGCGCCATCTGTGGCCGTGCTGCTGCCGAAAGAGGGAGCATTTGGTAAGAGTTCCCGCGTCCGGGACGTGCTGACAACCGGGGGGAGAAAGGCCGTGGATCATCTGTTGCTGGGGGCCGTGGAACAGCCCATGGACGGCCTGCTGGACCTGGCGGACGTGGAGCGGAGGGACCCCGGCGCATCCGTCGCCGTCATGTCCGGTCTAAAAGCACTGGACCAGTCCATCGGAGGCTTTGCCCCATCGGAGCTGTCCGTGTGGACTGGAAGGCGCGGAAGCGGCAAGTCCACGCTGCTGTCCCAGCTGCTTCTAAACGCCATCGACCAGGGCTTCCCGGTCTGCGCCTACTCCGGGGAGCTGTCGGCCTGGCGCTTCAAGCAGTGGGCTATGCTACAGGCCGCCGGGGCCGGGCATATCGAGCCGAAGCGGGACCCGGCGTCCGGGAAACTGTATTACTACACGCCGAAGGAGATCGCGGACCGGATCGACGGTTGGTGGAAAGGGAAGTTTTTCCTGTACGACAACCGGGTGGCCGGTGCTGGGGACGAGGACAGCATCATCTCCGTGTTCGAGTACGCCGTCCGCCGGTTCGGCTGCTGCGTGTTCCTGGTGGACAACCTGATGACCGCCCGATTCAGCGACCAGAGCGACAAGGACTTCTATCGGGCGCAGAGCCGGTTCACGGGGCGGCTGGTGGAGTTCGCCAAGAAAAACGAGGTGCACGTGCATCTGGTAGCACACCCCCGGAAGGGCGACAACGACAAAAAGAAGCTGCTGACCGCGGACGACATCGGCGGGTCGGCGGACATCACAAACCGGGCGGACAACGCCTTTTCGCTAGAACGGATGGAAGAAAAGGATATCGCGGCCTATGGGTATGACGCCGGGCTGAGCATCCTGAAAAATCGCTCCTACGGCTCAACGGCAAACATCCAGCTGGTCTATGACGCCCGGTGCCGCCGATACACAAAGAAGGGAGAAAGCGATGGAGTCTACGGCTGGGAACGCTGACTGGACCGCCTATGAGCGGGAGAAGAAAAAGCTCCAAGGACTGCCGCCCGAGGAATATGAGGCGGCCCTGAAAGAGCTGGCAAGGAGGATGGGGATTTGATTTTTGAAATTCCGTATCCGCCCACCAAAAGGGGAAAAGCGGCCTGGAACAAGCGGTTTGGCCTGAATGCGTATTATGCCGGGAAACACTGGTCACAGCGGAAGCGGGACGCAGAAGAACTCCACTCTCTGGCGCTGTGGTCCATGAAAAAGGCGCATATCCGAAAACAGCTCGTCAAAGGCCCTGTCGAAGTCATTTTTCGCTGGAACGATGGTCTGGACGTGGACAATCACGCCGCCATGGGCAAGGCGTTTGTGGATGCCATGAAAGGCTACATACTGCCGGATGACAACCGGGAATGGGTGCGGAAAGTTTCTCACGAATTTTGGGAAAACGAGAGTATACAGGTGGAGGTAAGGCCCTATGGGCGAACTTGATCAATATCTGGTCCCCATCCGGCGGTATTCAGCCAATCCCTGCATGGATTGCTGCTGCCCGATTAGTCAGTGTCCATGGCTGCGTGAGGAAAAGCCAGTACCGGGCTGGACGGCCAAGAAACGGACGTTCATTGTTGGGAGAAACCGGGGCGGGCGGAAAACATGGGTGACTACATACGCCATTGAGAGCTGCCCGCTGGAAAGGAAGAGAGCATGATGGATGATACAAAGCGCGCCCTGCTGGGTGACAGGGAGGCGGCAAAGCGGCTGACGGATGCGGGGGTGCTGCTGCCATGCCCAAGATGTTTAGGCAAATCAGAATTTTACGTCAGTGATGTTACAGAAAAATACCCAAATTCCAGATTTTGGATTGGTATTGTTTGTACAGAATGCAAACTAAAATCTGTTTCAGAAAAGTATCTCGTTGAAATCGGAAAAAACAAAAATGGCGACTTTGAAATAAAACACGATGAGAGGCCGATTGCCAGGTTAGATTGGAATACCAGGGCAAAAATCCTTGAAAAAATATTGAACGAGAGGACATTAAAGGAGATGCTGGATGAACACTTATTTGATGGGGACTGACGCCCGCCTCGCCTGGAACACCCGCGCACCGATTCTGAGCGCGGAGGAGATGGAGATGCTGGAGGAGCTGGAATGAAGAACCCGGGAGAATATGTTGACATTGGGGACCCAGCCTTGCAAGTCAGAACAGACGAGGATGGAAACACCGTGGCCTCTGCAACGATACAGGCGGTTGTCCTCTGGAAAGAAGATATCAAAAACTACATCATGGACGAGGTCATCAAGATGTGCAAGGAGCACGGAATTACGGACCTGTATGTGCTGAACCGGGATTTCATCCTGTCAGCCGTTAAAGAGAAGATGGAAAGGGAGGCCCAACTATGAAGCTGGAAGAAGCGATAGTCTATTTTGAGTCGTTGCTGAAACGTTTTGAAGAAATGCGCGAGACCGAAACATCCTACTGGGGAAAGGTACACACTGAAACAACCATAGAGGCTATACGTACTGCCCTCGCCGCCCTCCGCCCTGTCAGCCGGGAGCGGGTGGAGAAGGTGTTTCCGGGGTGTCCTTATTGCAAGCCAGATTCTGAGGGATATGTGCAAAAATTTGGGGCATACAGCATCCTGAACGGGGAATTGAAAACAGGGCACTGTAAGCCACAGAAAATCGGTTTTTGCCCGCATTGTTCCCGCCCGCTGACAGACGAGGCCGTGGAGATGGTGATGAAAAGGATGGAGGTCCTGAACGATGCGGATTGAGCGCAATCGCTATGTGGTCATGCGGAAAAACAGAACAGAGGTCTGGTGCGGTCTAGCAAAGCATTTTAGTTTTCGCCCCATATCGGAAATAAAAGACGTTTCCGTCAAGACCTATCGTTCTGAGACGCAGGCTAGAAGCGGATGTTCTTCGTGGGATAGAGACTTTGAAGTCGTTCCGGTAATCGAGATGATTGCGACTGAGGAGGCGCTGAAAGATGCGTAAAGGCTTAGTTATTGTAATTGGCTTGATTGTTGGCTACGCAATAAGTTGGGCATTTACAGTCGGGATTATCAAACTCATTACAATGTGCTTTTCCATCCGGTTTTCTTTGCCTGCCGCCACTGGAATATGGCTGATTCTGTGGCTGCTGAAATTTGTTTTTCATAAATCGGAAGGGAGGCGCTGAAAGATGGCAAGGCCGATTGACTGTAAGAAGTGCTTGCACGAAAAGGTGTGTGCTCTATGGACGCGTCAAGAGTCGCAGGACGCAAGCTGTTTCTGCCAAGATGGGTGCGACTATTTTGCGCCCACCCTCACCCCGTCGAACGAGTGGGTGAGCGTGGAAAATGCCATGCCGCCAGAGGATGAGACAGTGCTGTGTATCGTGAGCGGGAAGCCGAAGCCGAATATCGCGCTGGAGGACGCATATCAGCTTGGATCATGGGACAAGGATGACAGGTGGATCATCGATGAATATCTGGATTGGGAAGATGCTGATGTATCTTGGTGGATGCCCCTCCCGGAACCGCCTGGAAAGGAGGGGTGAGGATGGACAGACAACAGGCTGTAACGATTTTGGAGCGGAAAACCACCATCCCCGGTGATGGATACACCTGGGAGCAAATCAATGAGGCCATCGACATGGCAATCTCCGCCCTGTCCCGGCCGAACGAGCCGTTGACCATCGAGCAGCTGCGGGAGATGGGAGGACAACCGTATTGGCATGTTGGGTTACGAAAAGAAAGCACCCCGCCACATTGGAATATCCTTGATCCGTTTTATGCAAAGCATATCGAGGATTACAGATACGGCGAGAACTGGCTCGCCTACCGCCGCCCGCTGGAGGGAGAGGAGGACACCTGATGGACATTTCTGGGACAAATATAAAGCATATCACTATGTTTGACCGACAGTATACGCCGGAAAAGCAAGCAGAGGGGCTGGCGATCTCACAGGCCATTGTATACGGGCATTGTGATAAGTGCGGCTTCCTTTCCCAGTGTTCCACCAAAGGGGAGGCATTCCGGTTTCCTGTGTTTGCGTGGTGTATGCGTCGCAAAGCAGAAATCCTTGCAGATATGCGGAAGGAGACCACCTGATGGACATTGAGAAGTTGATTGAGCGGCTGAAACATGACTACCACGGGTACAGTACGGTGGAGAACAACCCGGAGGAGACGTTTCATGATATGGTGGAGTGCTTGACCGCCCTCTCCACGCTCCAGGCCGAAAACGAGCAGCTGCGGGCCGAGCTGGAACAGGCCAGGGCAGAGATCGCCCGTCTGAAACACTATGAGGATAAGTGCCACGACTGCCCTATCGTCTGTGCTAAAACGGAAATCATCAAGGCGCACGAGGAGTTGGAAGCCATACAAGCCGAGCTGGAGCAGGTGAAGTGGGAGAAGGATGCGGCGGTAAACGATTTGCAGTGTATAAAATCCTGTGCAGTCTGCAAACATTGCGACAGTCTGCAAACGCCAATCCCTGAAATATGCAAGAAATGCTCTCACGGGGAGAACTGGGATTGGCGCGGCCCGAAGGAGGACTGACATGAAGCAGTTTTCCATTATGGATGGAGATATGTTCTTCCAGCGTTTGGAGCCAAACGAGAAGTATGTGCTAGCTGGTCGGGCAATTCAGACCGATTTGCACAGTTACAGCGAGTACACGCCGGTTTTTGGGCATGACCCGAAATGGTTTGATTCCAGAACCGCAACCGCGTATTTGGCTGGTCTTGTTGAGCATCTGAGGTGGGATGGAGACAGATACCACGCCTATGCGCTGATCTGTAAGGAGGAATGAGTATGGAACGGATGACCAAGAAAGAACAGCTTGCCGGTCGTACTGTAAATTACATCGGAGAAGATGATTGCTTTGATGTATGGAGTGTACCAAAAAAGTTTATGGGAAACGCTGTTGACCGCCTCGCCGCCTACGAGGACACGGGGGTGGAGCCGGAGGAGATTGCTCGTATACTGGATGCTTATGGGCGCGGAATGACTCTGCGAACAGAGAACGCTCAAAGATTGGAAATCGTAAAGGGCATCCAAACTGACCGCCTCCGCGAACTGGCCCAGGCGGACAGGGAGGGGCGGTGCGTGGTGCTGCCTGCGACACCAGACCAAATTATTTATCGGTGGCGCAAAGGTGATGATTGCCCGAGCGTAAGCCGTCTTGATGGCGTACAAATTAACGCAGATGGAGAGATTACATATCCGATTTGGAACGGTTATTTGATACCTGAAGATTTCGGAAAAACCGTTTTCCTGACCCGTGAGGAAGCCGAACTACGGAGGGAGCAGGATGGTTGATTGGAAAGTCATAAAAAGACTTGGGATATGTTTCCTTGGGTGGTTTATCAATAATCAGGGTGAGTTTATTGCCCACCAAAAGGCGAACGTATATTTTAATATCAGCACTTGTGATAGTGAGATGGATGTAAAGTGCAAGGTGTTGGAGTGGTTTTCCCGCCCAGCTTGTAAGTCCACGCCGTTCCGCCGTGCAGTGGACAATACGGCCCTTCATATTTTCTTCCTGAATGGTATAAATCAATACCTTGACACTAGGTTCAACGTGGAGGATATGCGGGAGATTTACACTTATCTCGGGAACGCTTGCAACCATCAAAAAACGATCCAATTTATAGAGAGCGGCTATGATATGGCCGTATTGGAGGAAGAGGAATGAAGGAGTACATCACAAAGGCGAAAGTCATTGAAGCGATTGAGAAAGCTGTTGCTCCAGAAATTACTACCATAGGAGACTATGAAACTATTGGGGTATTCACAAGAGAATCTATTAAACGGATTGTATCCAACCTCACCGCCGCCGACGTTGCGGAGGTGCGGCACGGGGAGTGGAGATATTACCACAAGCAAAACAAAGCGGTTTGCACGAATTGCAGCTTTGAGCGTGACCTTGATACCGATTTTGGGAGAGCTGTTGCTTGCCCCAACTGCGGCGCTCGCATGGACGAGGAGGAGGCAAATGAAAGATAGACTTGGAAATTTACTCAACATTGGCGATAGATGTGTTTGTTATAACACGATGAGGACTGGCAGCAGCACTACGAGACTTGTGCAGTACGAGGCTATAATCATTGGTTTTACAAAAAAGAGCATCCGGGTTAAATGTGTGGACTGTTGTTATTCTCATCGAGTCGGTGACGAATTGCTTTGCGGCGCAGATAACATTTTCAAGCTAAGAGGTGACGAGCATGAGGCTGGGTGATTTAGGCCGTATCGCGCAAGATGGACAGGTCGTAATTTTGCTGGAGAATGCACCTACCATCGACGCCGTGCCTGTGGTCAGGTGTAAGGAATGTATCTACTACAAAATCTGCGATGAATGGGAAACTGGCAAGCGGATGCTATGCGAAATCCATCATCACTCATACTTAGACCACGACGGAGACGAGCATTTTTGCTCTTTGGGCCAGCGAAAGGAGGCTGGCCATGAGCAGTGAACTATGGCTTGGCTATGTGGCCGGTGCGCTGACCTTCGGCTGGCTGCTGCCGTGGATTGGGAGGAAAATCAAATGAAGTTTCGGAGTAAGACGGGGGAAGTGCTTGAAATTCTGTCTAAATGGGACTTTTTCTATGGGCAACGGGCCGGGAGAGAGTTTTGGGCAGATAAGCCAAGAGACGTGCAAGACCAAGACATAGCCGATTTTAGCCGGGATATGGAGACGATAACAAGCTGGGTCCAAGAAGCCGCCCGCCTGATGGGCTATGAGGTGGTGGAGGATGATGAACCACGCACTTGTTTTAACTGCATTGGGTGTGAAATTGAGAAGGACTTTGACCCGCAGGAAGGGTGCAAAAATTGGGTGAAAAGGAAGGAGACCCACATGGACAAGCCGTTGAAGGACTGGACACTGGGGGAACTGAAAGAGTGGTGCTATCAATACGGAAAGGCCCACACAAATAATCCGTGCGAACAGAAATGCCCTATCTATCAGAGAGGAATTTGCTGTCGTGAATGGGTACATGAGTGGGACTTGGAAGGAAAGCCCCGCTGGACGGAGCAGGAGGTGGAGATGGCGAAGGCTATCAAGGAGATTTTCCCGGATGCTTATAAACTCGCAAGGAACCTCTCAGCCATTGCGATTTATGGTGTAGAAGATGACATCTCATTTTACCTTGCTACCATTCAAGCTGAACGTTTCCCCTCTCTCCGCCCCGGCGAAACTGTCACCCTTGACGAGATCATCGGAGGTGCCCAATGAGAGAAATCCTTTTCAAAGCCAAGCGGCTGGATAATGGAGAGTGGGTGGAGGGGTGGTACTGTGAGTATCCATTTAGACGATGGCCGCTTAAACCGACAATTATTCCTGCCCAATTGGCTATTGATGGAACCTTTGAATTTGTCGATGTTGACCCCTCCACGGTCGGCCAGTACACCGGCCTGAAAGATAAGAATGGGAAGCGGATTTTTGAGGGAGACATCATCCGCTGGACGGACTGGAAGGGCGAACAAAAAGAAGCCCCTGTATGCTATGACCCAGAGTGGAATAGATTTTGCGTTTGGCTGAATGGCGCTGAAAGTATGGGCGTAAATAAGCATCTTTCAACTGGCGGAATTGAGATCATCAACTCCATCCACGACGGGGAGGGAGGACAATGAAGTGCGAGAAATGCGGAAAGGAAATCGGGAATCTGTTGGTTGATACTTTCCTCCGAGATGGAAGCGACACTGACATTGAACAGCCTATCGTTGAATGTGAGCACAATGCCGCCTACATCGAAACAACACAGAATTGGACAGGCTATGATCTGTCAGAAGAAGAAATGTTCGAAACGATAACCTGCCCGCACTGCAAGCAGTTCCCATTCAAAAGTACAGAGATACAGGTCTATGATGTGGTGCGGGTTGTCTGCTTCAAGACGGAAGAGAGAGGACGGCATGAGGGAGGTAAACAATGACTGAAACCGAAGTGATCTCCATTGATCGTCACGGCCAGCGGAAGGAGTATCCGTCGATCAAATCTGCCGCAGAGGATGTTGGTGTTCGCCCCTGCCGGATTTCTACCGCCTGCGTTACCGCCCACCGCTGCGCGGGACGGTATTGGATCAAGAAGGAGGATATGGATGGGTGAGTTCCCGGAAAGGCTGAGAAAGTTGCGGGAGTCCATGCGGCCGGTGCGGAGCATGACGGTTACATCACAGCTGATGGGGTTGCATCCGGATATGTTGAGAAGATATGAGCGGGGAGAGGTAGAGCCGTCTATGGATGCCCTATATAAAATCGCAGATTATTATGGGGTCAGTACAGACTATCTGCTTGGGAGAACCAACTTCCCGTTTGTACATAGAGTATAATCTTTCATCTTCACAAAAAACCCGGACAATGGTTCCCACAAAAGTGGGAATTAAAATTGAAGACTATGCGACAATGGAGCATGAGGGAGTAACTTCCCCATGCTCCTTCTTTTTCCTCCCCTTTCGGGCTGTGTACCAACCACGGCCCAAAGGACAACCCACTCCCCCGGCAGGAGTATCTAGTAAGCAGATATTAAACGGAAAGGAGAGCCTTTCTCGTATGTTTCCTGCCGGGGGACTCCCTTCATATATGCCGCAGCACGATGCAGCCCACAAATCAGGGCCGGAGGGTCGCGGCCTCCATGCGGCAGAGCCGACAGTCATAGTGTCGGGCAAAAAAGCGGTGGTAGCTATGACCTGCCCCGAAATGTATTGAGAGCTTACCGAGGGTTTAGATGCTCACAGGATGGTGACCGAATCCCAATTCCATCCACAACCGCACTATCCTGCTGAAAACTACCGTAGGACAGTGAAACTCCGAATGGAATGTAGCTGACTGATTGATGGTGTGACAATCTAAGCGGGAAGCGCACATACGCCGCCCCGCAGTTGCACGAGACGGGGGCGGGAAGCTCAATATTGAGGGGTTACGCATGGCGGGGTAATCTCCCGCCGCCTCTCCTGACATATACAGAGGAGGGGCATACATGGAAAATGAAATTTGGAAAGATGTTGTTGGTCTGGAGGGGTTTTATAAAGTTTCAAATCTTGGAAGAGTGCTTAATGCCAATACAAAGAAAATAAGAAAACTCGTAAAAGACAAAGACGGGTATTACCAACTTGTCCTTATGAAAAATGGGAAACGAGTTTATCCGAAAGTTCACAGGCTTGTCGCGGAAGCGTTTCTCAAAAATCCTGATTTACTTCCTGTCGTTAACCATAAAAATGAAAACAAAACAGATAACAGACCTGAAAATTTGGAATGGTGTACGACAGAATATAATAATTCATATGGGAGCAGAGTCAGGGGCGTTTTGCAGTTCAATTTAGACGGTTCACTGGTAAAAAAATATCAATCTATTAGCAGTGCAGCTAAGGAAAACAAAATGGACATCAAGACGCTCTACAGATGGTGCCAAAAAGTAGGTGGAATTGGGTGTGGATATAAATGGTATTTTGAAGACGAGATGATAGGTGGATGAAAAGCTATGGCTGCACGGCTGACAGACAGGCAAAAGAAGAAAATCGTGGCTGATTATCTGGAATGCCAGTCGGTCAATCTCGCCGCCAAGAAAAACGGGGTTTCATGGGATAGCGCAAAGAAAGCCCTGGAAGAAGCCGGAGAAATTGAGAAAAAGCTAGAGCAAAAAAAAGAGGAGAACACCGCCGACATCCTAGCTTACATGGAAAGCCAGAAGGGCCTTGTGTGTGAAATCATCGGTAAAGGGTTGGCTGCGCTCAACGACCCGGAGAAGCTGGCAGAGGCTACGCCCGCGCAAATCACCACCGCGCTTGGGACGCTGATCGACAAATTCACGGCCTTTGGCGGCGGCCCAGGCGATACAGCCAAGGACGACGGATTGAGCCAGAGCCTGAGAGAACTTGCGGAGGGGTTGGAAAGCGATGATTGATTTAATCAGGATTGGTTCGTGTGTTGCGCTTGGTGTGTGTATACGGCTATTGATTGAGAGGAACCACCGTGGTTAGCCCGCAGCAAAAGAAAATCCTGGCTTTCCCCTACTCAAAGTACGACGCCCTCATCTGCGACGGCGCGGTCCGCTCCGGCAAGACCTCCATCATGATGTGGGCCTTTGTGGACTGGGCAATGCGGGAGTTTTCCGGCCAGCGGTTCGGCATCTGCGGCAAGACGGTGGACAGCGCAAGCAAGAACATCATCGTTCCGTTTACCGCCATGACGCTGGCGAAAGAAAAGTACACTATCCGCTGGCGAAGGTCGGAGAAGATTCTGGAGGTCCGACGGGGAGCTGTAACGAACTGGTTTGAGGTCTTCGGCGGCAAGGATGAATCCAGTGCTTCCCTTATTCAGGGTCGGACGCTGGCCGGTGTGCTGCTGGACGAGGTGGCGCTCATGCCGCGGTCGTTCGTGGAACAAGCCATAGCCCGGTGCAGCGTAGACGGGGCAAAGCTGTGGTTCTCCTGCAACCCGGACTCCCCGCAGCACTGGTTTTACCTGGAGTGGATACTGAAGCACAAGGAGCGCAACGCCCTGTACCTACACTTTACCATGCGGGACAATCCTGGTCTGAGCGAAAAGACACTGGAACGGTATGAGAACATGTATACCGGCGTGTTTTATGATCGGTTTATCCGTGGCCTTTGGGTGGTGGCGGAGGGGCTTGTCTACCCACACTTTGGCGAGAGCTGTATCACGGACGAAGAACCGCCGGCGGGCCGGTATTATATCTCCGTGGACTACGGAACGCTCAACCCCTTTTCCGCCGGTCTGTGGTGCGTGACAACGCAAGGGGCTGTCCGCATCAATGAGTATTATTACAGCGGGCGTGGGACGCAGGAGCAACTGACCGACGAGGAGTATTACCAGGCGATACGGGAACTGGCCGACGGTTATAACGTGGACTATGTGGTCATTGACCCGTCGGCGGCGTCTTTTATCACTACAGTATTCCGACACAATGAGTTCCATGTGGTCAAAGCGAACAATGACGTAATGGACGGGATACGGCGGACCTCTGTCTATCTCAAAAGCGGGAAACTCAAAATACACCGCCGGTGCAAGGACGCTATCCGAGAATTTGGACTATACCGCTGGGACGAGGACTCAACGGTGGACAAGGTCATCAAGGCGGATGACCACGCCATGGACGATATACGATATTTCGCGAATACTATTCTGGTTCGGCATTTCCCGGTAATGAGGTGAACGAATGACCATCATCGACAAACTGAAAGAGCTGGGCTTTTCCACCATCAGCGCGGGCTTTTACGTCAAGGTCCAGGAGTGGAAGTCTTGGTATGAGGGCGACGTGAAGGGGTTCCACCGTTACCGGGTACGAAACGGGGCCGGGATGGTGCGCTGCAAGCGGTACACCCTCAACATGGGAAAGAAAATCCCGGAGGACTGGGCAAATCTTCTCATGAATGAGAGGGTTGAAATCACTCTGGATGGCACAAAGGAGCAGGAGTTTATTGACCGGGTCCTGAAGGAGAACAACTTTCGCGTGCGCTCCAACGAGATGCAGGAAATGGCCTTCGCTCTTGGCACGGTGGCTTTTATCCCCCGCGTGGTGGGCATGGGGGTCACTAAGGCGGGGCCGATTCCAGGCAGCGCAACCGATATCATCATTGACTATGTAACGGTAGAGCATATCTGGCCCCTGTCATGGCAGAATGGCGTTATTACTGAATGTGCCTTTGACAGTATCGTCAATGTCAATGGAGAGGACTACTGCTATCTCCAGATTCACCGGAAGGTAAACGGCCTGTACGACATTGAGAACCGGCTGTATACATACCGAAACCAGAATGTTGATACTGAGGTGCCGTTGGCCTCTGTGCAGGGCTTTGAGCGGGTGCCTCCTGTAGTCCATACCGGCAGCGACCGGCGGCAATTCGTCATTGACCGGCCCAATATCGCCAACAACTTCGATTACTCCATTCCGCTCGGGATTTCGGTCTACGCCAACGCCATCGACAGCATGAAGGGCGTTGATATCGCCTTTGACAGCTACGTCAATGAGTTTGTGCTCGGGAAAAAGCGGGTGATGGTCAAGCCTTCCGCACAACAGTATTTGGATGGGGAGCCGGTTTTTGACCCTGATGACCTGGCTTATTATGTGTTGCCGGAGGATATCGAGGGCGGGGCTATCATACAGCCCATTGACATGAACCTTCGGACAGCAGAGCACAGCGAGGGCATTCAGACACAACTCAATTTGCTTTCCAGCAAGTGCGGTTTTGGAGAGACGTATTATCGATTTAACTGTGGGAACATCACCACCGCCACTCAGGTCATCAGCGAAAATTCCACTATGTTCCGCACAATCAAAAAGCATGAGATCATCCTGGAGAGCGCCATCAAGGAACTGTGCCGGATTATTCTTCGCTTGGGCAACACGGCCATGGGTGCCGGGTTGAATGAGGATGCGGAGGTCACTATTGATTTCGATGATAGCATCATCGAGGACAAAACAACAGAACGAAATAATGACCGGCAGGACCTTGCAGCAGGTATCATGAACGATTGGGAGTACCGCATGAAGTGGTATAACGAGGACGAGGCCACGGCAAAGAAGATGCTGCCGAAAATGGAGGACCTGACGGGCGAGAAGCAGGAGGAAGTGGAATAGTGAATGGCTGGAAATACATAGTTGCGGGAGCCATCATTGCTTTCCTCCTTGCCGTGGCCGGATTTTACCTGAAATATGCGCTTTGGGTGAAGCTGCTGGAGGGGGTGGTCGGACCATGAAGTCCTACCCTTTACTCCTGAGATTCTCGACGCCCTCCCGGAGGAGCTAGCAGAGCTGTACCGCAATCTTGAAAACACGCTACTAGAGGAAATTTGTTCTAGGCTCAAAGTATCAGGGGAGCTAAACGAAGTAACGGTGTTGGACATCCAAGCACTCCGGTCTCACGGTATCAGTCAACATGAGATTGAGCAAGCAATCAAAAGAACGACCAATATTGGCGAGAAAGAGCTGAATAAGCTATTTGACGATGTTGTAGAGCGGAACCAGAAGTATTACACCTACCTGATTAATCGATCAGATGTGACAGCCCCCAAGACGATGTTAAGCGCCTCCGATTTTGATGCCATCAGAAAGCAGACACTTGACACATTTCGCAATCTTACACAGTCTATGGCGTTTTTGCTCGACAATGGCCGAACGATGCTTCGGCCTGCAAGTGCTTACCAATGGGCACTTGATAATGCCGTGCTGCAGATACAGAGTGGAGCAATCGGTTACGATCAGGCTATTAAAGGTGCCGTGAAACAGCTTGCAGATAGCGGCATCAAGACAGCGGAATATGAAAGCGGCCACATGGACCAAATTGATGTTGCAGTCCGCCGCGCTATTATGACTGGTATCAATCAGCTTTGCCAACAGTATTCGGAGCAAGGCATGGATTATTTGGAAACTGATCTGGTTGAGGTCTCTGCTCATATCGGGGCGCGGAACACCGGAACCGGGCCGGAAAATCACGAGAACTGGCAAGGGAAGATTTACCGATGGAGCAAAAAACCGAAGCAATCCAGCGGGAGATATCCTGATTTTATCGCTTCTACGGGCTATGGTACCGGACCCGGTCTGGGCGGATGGAACTGCCGCCACCACTTTTATCCGTTTGTTGAGGGTGTCATGGAGCCGACCTATTCAAGCTCTGATCTGAACGCGATGAAAGGGAAAAATCGGGAGATATCTTTTGAAGGCAGGCAGTACGATGGATATACGGCCACTCAAAAGCAACGCCAAATAGAACGCACCGTCCGCAAGCTGAAGCGGGAACAAACCGCATATAAGGCCGCTGGACTGGAAGAGGACGCCCAAGCCGTAACAGCCCGTATCCGGCGGCTGAACAAGGAGTATAAGGCATTCAGCGAGGCGGCAGGACTGCCGTTGCAGCGGGAGCGGATGAAAGTTACCTATACGGATGCTGTATCTGAGCAAAGGGCTTCCACTCTCAAAATACAGCGGGATGCGGAAGCCCCAATCAGGCAGACAATCCGAAGCGGTGAGTATCCGCTGGCAATCAATCCAGAGAAGCAAGCGCGGCATATGGCTGGTACGGCTATAACGGGCAGAAGTGTAATAACAGTTTCTGTGGAGGAGCTGCAAGCGATCATAAACGAAAAGGCAGGCAGCGGGAAAATCAATTTTACAGATGACTTTACAAAGTGGAAAAATACAGAAATTATTGACGCCGGGAGAGAGATTGGATATACAATCAATAGAAACGGTGATATAATAATTGCAAGATGCATCAAAATCCATTATAGCAAAAGCGGAACTCATGGCGTTCCATTTTCGGGAAGGTGGAAAAAATGATAATTGAAAATCCTGAGATTTACTTCGGAAAGAAAATTAAAGTTTTTTCCACAAGCGGGCGCATGACGGTTGGGGAGCTCTATGGGTATGATTACGACTTTGACGATGATGGAAATGAGTTTCTGGAGTTCGATGTGGAGAATGAAAACGGTTTGCTGATCGGATTTACGGAGGACGAAATTGAACGCATCGATATTATTGGATGATAAGGCGAAATGCGTAATCGAAGCACTTCTATCAAAAGGCAACCGCGTTGAGTTGATTCCCGTAAAAGATGGTGTTAAAATCATACATATTAAACGGGAGGAAATAAAGCTGTGAATAATTATATATGTCATAAATGCGGTGGACTTTTGGGGTATAGAACAACTTTTGTTGGTGGATCAGACATGCCCTATACAGAAAACGAAATGTATTGTGATCGATGTGGTATTCATCTTAAAGGCGATGCTGTTCTACGAGAGAAAACAGAGGATGAATTGGAACGGCTATATCAAGAATTGAATAATAACTAAATATTGCTCCCGCCTCTAAGCGTTGAGGCGGAAGGACTGAACGGGGTCAACTTGTAAGGATTTCTTACAGGTTGGCCCCTTTTTATTTATTCAACCATGCCGAGAGGCGTAAAACCGCAGGGCGACGGCCCTGATAATAAACGGAGGTAATACCATGAGCGAACCTATCAATAACCCTACCCCTACCCCTACCCCGGCCCCTGCGCCGGAGCCCACGCCTGAGAAAACCTTCACCCAGGCGGAAGTGGATGCCATGATCGGCAAGCGGCTTGCAAAAGCCATGAAGGGTATGCCCAGCGAGGAGGAACTGACCGCCTACCGGACCTGGAAGGACGGACAGGTCGGTGAAAAGGACCGCTGGGACACGCTGACCGGGGAGCGGGACACGCTGGCCGGGAAGCTGACTGCCGCGGAGGCAGAGCGGGACCGGCTGAAGCGGGACCTGTACCTGGCCCAAAAGGGCCTGACCGGCGAGGAGGCAGAGTTTATCGCCTTCAAGGCCGGGAAGATGGTGGACGATAAGAAAACCTTCGAACAGGCCGTGGACGAGCTAACCACTGACCGCAAAAAAACGACGTTTGATTGGACTGCTCCTGTGGGCGGCGGAAAGCCCAAAACAGGAGAAAACGACATAATGAATGCCCTGATTCGGGGCGCACTGAAATGAAAGGAGAACCTAAATGGCTGTTGATATTATCGACAGAAGCAAACTTTCCGGGCTTATCCCGGAACCTATTACTCGTGAGATTATCCAGGGTGCCGTAACGGAATCCGCTGTGCTGCGGATGGCCCGTCGGCTGCCCAACATGACTAGTAAGACGCAAACCCTCAATGTGCTGGATGCTCTGCCCACTGCCTACTTCGTCAACGGCGAAGCGACCACTGGCGCGTCCGACTCCAAGGCATCTCTGAAAAAAACCACGAATATGGCGTGGGACAAGAAGAAAATCTACGCCGAGGAGATCGCTGTTATCGTGCCTATCCCCGAGGCCGTGTTGGATGATAGCGATTACGACATTTGGGGTGAAGTGCGCCCCCGCCTTCAGGAGGCATTTGGCAAGGTTATCGACGCCGCTATTCTGTACGGCACGGACAAACCCACCTCTTGGCGTGATGGCCTTGTCCCTTCGGCCACCACCGCAGGCGCTGTCGTTACGGCCACAAACGACATTTTCAAAGACATTATGGGCGAGGGCGGCGTGATTGCCAAGGTGGAAGAGAGCGGCTATATCCCCAACGGCGTGATGGCTGCTATCCAGATGCGGGCCAAGCTGCGGGGGCTGGTGGACAAGAACGGTCAGCCCATCTTCAAGACCGACATGCAGGGCGATACCCGCTATGCGCTGGACGGCATGAGCATGTACTTCCCCGTGAACGGCGCGTATGATCCGGAGGAATCTCTTGCCATCGTGGGCGACTGGAGCCAGCTGGTCTACGCTATTCGGCAGGACATGACTTTCAAAATTTTTGACAGCGGTGTGGTACAGGACCCCACTACCGGGAATATCCTGTATAACCTGATGCAGAACGACATGGTGGCCCTGCGTGCCGTCATGCGGCTGGGCTGGGAGATTCCCAATCCTATCAATGCTTACAACGTCGGGAACACGAAGGCTTTCCCTTTTGCTGTCTACGCACCGGCGGGGGGTTAATTGGGTCTGACACCCTAACGCTATTCCCCAGCGGTCAGACCCTATTGGGGAAACAGGTTTCCGATCTTGTGGGTGATGACCTGAAAGTTTATGCGAACGGCGCTGTAACGGGCACATTTCATTATGTTTCTGATTATACAGAGTTCAGCAGCACCCCGGAGGAGCAGAGCGGGTATTATTTCCCGTTCCATCTGACCAAAACCGGGTCAAAAATGACCTTCAAGAAAAATGGCTCTCCCACAAAGCAAAACATCCCGTTTGATGCCGACATCATATTCCGAGTAACCAAAGACGATACCTTTGAAGTGCTTGTTGATGATTCCAGTGTGGTGAAATTTAGCTTTACTGGAGCGACGTTTGAACCGCAGGCCAAGACGAAAGCCCGCTTAAAGAAGTAAGGAGGCCTCCTGATGGCTTACGCAGATTATCAGTATTACAAAAATACATACCTGGGCACCGCCATTCAGGAGACCGACTTCCCGCGCCTCGCCTTGCGTGCAAGCAGCTTTTTGGACTATTACACGCAGGGCCGGGCAGGCAAAAATCAGGAACTGGATGCCTTGAAAATGGCCTGCTGTGCTGTTGCAGAGCAGTACCAGAGCATCGACCTTGCCAGCAAAGCAGCCCTGAACGCTCTCCACAACTCCGCAAACGTCGGAGAGGGCGGAGAACTGCAAAGCCAGAGCGTTGGAAGCTGGTCCAAGACATACCGGAGCGGAGGCGAGAGCGCACAGCAGGCCACGATAGCGGCACAGGCAGCACAAGCCTCTCTTGCATCTGTTGCGGCGCAGTATTTGTCCAGTACGGGCCTCCTGTATCGCGGAAGGAGGTGCGGCTGTGTTCCCCCATGTTGTGACGCTCTATAACGTGGTGACAGAAGAGGACCCTAGCACTTTTGAGGAAACAACTACAAATCATATTACCATTCTGCGAGGAGTTCTGCTGGATGCTGTCAAGGCTAAAAACGTTAACGAAAGCGGTTTGGTTGGAGCGGATGCAGTCAACCTCTATATTCCGACCAGCGTTGAAGCCGTAGACGGGATGACTGGTGAGCCAAAGCAGTATGTAGGGCCTATTGAATTTTGGCGGGCAGAGGACAAGAGCGGGCTTTGGACGCTTTCCACTGGAGAAAACACCTTCTTTGTAAAAGGAGAGGCCGTCCACCCTAATTGGTCTGCTCAGAAGATCGATGCCGCATATGATGATGTCTACAATGTCAACACTGTGGATTTCAAGGACTTCGGCGGAGAGATGTCTCATTGGGAAGTTGGTGGGAACTGATGTTTAGCTTTGATGTCAGCTCCAATATTGTTCCAACTGTGACGGGGCATTTGGAAGCAGCAAGCAAAAAGGCTGTTTATGCGATGGCTATCCAAGCACAAAAGGATACATCTCCATACGTTCCGGCCTTAACGGGCAATCTCGACCGAAGAACAAAAGTAGAGGAATCCAGGATTATCTATCCCGGCCCACAATCTCGCTATTTATACTACGGCAAATTGATGATAGACCCGGCAACAGGCAGCAGTTATGCATCTTACGGAGCGACAAAAGTTCTCACCGACAAAGACCTGGTTTTCAACAAGGCAATGCACTCACAGGCGCAATCGCACTGGTTTGAGGCAAGCAAGGCGGAAAACAAGGACAAGTGGGAGCGAGTTTTTGGAAAGGCGGTGAAGCGATATTTTCGAGGATAAAAAGCAGAGGATTTTGGCATCTTCGGAGGAGGTTGACCGCATTTCACGCTCTATGCTGGTGTGGGCCAATACTTTTCCGGACAAGCCTGTGACAGTTATCAAGTATGAGTTCCTGGACATCGATGATGCCGCCGGAGATGATGCGGCCATGGCTCTGTCTACTATCCAAGGAACGTACATCACCCAGCAATATATCATCGGTGGGTATCAAGCAGAATACCAATTCAAAATCATCTACCGGATAAAGCCGGGAACCAGTAATGACAAACGGCTCCAAGCAGACGAAATGCTGAACCATTTCGGAGACTGGGCAAGAACTCAACACCCCAATTTAGGAAATGGCATTAACGCTCTGAGGGTTGAGCCGACCACACAATCCTCTAAGTTCGCGGCTTATGGAGACGGCTATGAGGACTATCAAATTTTAATGAGACTGGCCTATGAGGTCAATGTCTGAAAGGAGTGAATACTTTGGCAGATTTGGAGTTTAACACCACAGAAGGGCGCACGATTGCCCGTGAACTGCTGATTGCATATCTGAATACTGGAACACCGGAGGAACCTGTATGGTCCGCCATTGGAAAGCGCGTTGAGGAGTCTGATGAGGAAATGGACTGGTCCGAGGAGTCTATCAAGGACATTTTCGGTAACACCTGGACCACACTCACAAAGCCCGTCATCACACAGAGCTTCGACCCTATCCCTCTGGATGCAGGGGACGTAGCGGCGGTGAAACTGTGGAATTTGGCAATCAAGGACCAGGACGCACAGGCTCTGGCAAATCAAGATATGCTGATCGGCCACTACTACGCAACATCTGGCGAGTCCAATTTTGCGGAGCGGTACAGCGGCGCATCCGTGTCTGTAACGCGAATTGGTGGCGCTGGCGGCGGAAACCTGGAAATTTCTTGCGACATTACATACGGCGGCACCAGAACGCTTGGGACCGTCAGCAATAGCGCAGGAACTGTAACCTTTAAAGCAGACGGAGCGGCCTAAAGACAAGAAAGGGCACAGTACAAAGGAATAGTGCTGTGCCCCCTTTTTGGAGGAATTATGCAGAAGATCACATTTGATACGGGCATTAAAACCTATCAGATCAATGAAAGCGGCATTTTGCGGTTTAACCCATCTGACCCAAATCTGTACAAGCGGTTCAAAGACCTGCGCATGGAAATTGAGCAAATCCAAAAGGATTATAACGAACGTTCAAAATCCGCGGAGACCGGAGAGGATGCCATTGACCTGCTGGCCGAGTATGACGCCCGCGTAAAAAAGTCTCTCTCCCATGTGTTCGGCGGGGAAAATGACTTTGATAGCATCTTGAGCGGTGCGAATGTAATGGCTGTTGCCAGTAACGGGGAGTTGGTCATTACAAATTTCTTGGATGCTATGTTCCCCATCGTTGAAGATGGCGTGAAGACCTATGCAAAGATGGAGGCTCAGAAAGCCGTGCAGGAGGCAAGAAATAAATGAGATGGACACTCCCGGTCAATCTTGAAGTTGGTGGAAAAGAATATGCAATCAACGCCGATTACCGGGATATCCTGAACATCATTTCCAGACTTAACGGCGGCGAAAACGAGTTTGTTAAGGTCTATGTGTGCTTGGCCCTGTTTTATCCCCAATTTGAAGAAATGCCGGAAAGTGATTATCAAGAAGCGCTTGAAAAGCTGCTTTGGTTTATCGCCTGCGGAGAAGAACGGGAGGATAAAAAACGGCCAAAACTGATCGACTGGGAGCAGGACTACCAAATGATCGCCGCCGACATTATCAAGGTGGCCGGGCATGATGTTAGATCGGATTCTTTCTGCCATTGGTGGACCTTTGTTTCTTACTTTATGGGCATTGGGGAAGGGCAGCTTTCCGCCGTTGTTTCCATCCGTGACAAGCTCCGGAAACACAAAAAACTCGAAAAGTGGGAAAAGGAATTTTACAACCAGAACCGCTCAAAAGTTGATCTAAAGCGGCATTACACGGAAGAAGAGGACGAACTTCTGAAAAAACTGCTAGGGAGGTGAGAACATGGCGGCAGCAGATGGCTCTATTATCATTGATGTTCGAGCAAACACACAACAGGCGACAAGTGCGTTGACAAAGCTGGCAAAGTTGGCTGCAACGGCCTTTGCTGTTGATAAAATTATCGACTTTTCCAAACAGGCTATCCAGCTTGGAAGCGATGTTGCGGAAGTCCAGAATGTTGTCGACGTGGCCTTTGGCGATATGTCCAGCGCCGTTGACGAGTTTGCCCAAAACGCCATCACCAACTTCGGCATGAGCGAGCTTGCGGCCAAGCGTACCGCCTCTACATATATGGCAATGGCAAGCAATATGGGCTTGTCGCAAGCAGAGGCGGCAGAGATGTCCTTGACACTCACCGGCCTTACAGGTGATGTGGCATCTTTCTACAACATCTCTCAGGAGCTGGCGGACATTAAGCTGAAATCCGTCTTTACGGGTGAAACGGAAACATTAAAAGACCTGGGTATCGTTATGACCCAGGCAAACCTAGAAGCGTTTGCGCTGTCTCAGGGCATCACCAAAAGTATTTCCGCAATGTCTCAGGCGGAGCTGGTGACTCTGCGCTATAACTTTGTTTTGGATCAGCTGTCTTTGGCCTCCGGTGACTTTATTCGGACACAAGACAGCTGGGCGAACCAGACACGTATTCTCTCTATGCAGTGGGAGCAGTTTATGTCCATTATTGGACAGGCGTTGATCCAAGTGTTGCTCCCAGTGATTAAGACCCTGAACAGTATCGTATCCGCCTTGATAGATATGGCAAACGCATTTAATGCGGCCATTACTGCGATTTTCGGCGGAGCCAATACAGAGATCACGCAAACGCAGGAAAATGTTGGTGGAGTCTCTTCTGGCATTGGCGATGCAGTTGACAATCAGAACGCATTGACGGATGCGACAAAAGAGACTAACAAGGAGCAGAAAAAGAGTATAGCTTCGTTTGATGAAATCAACAAACTGACTGGAAATTCTGCAAGCGGCTCCGGTGGCGGAGCGGGAGGAACAGCTGGCGGCGGCCTTTCCAAAATTGAGACCATTACCTCTAATGACATCGTGGAGAGTGCCGCGGAGAGCAAAATTCTTTCGTTAATTGAACGTCTTAAAAACGCTTTCAAGCCACTGGAAGACTCTTTTAACGCAGCGTTTGCTAATATTTCCGCTGGCGCAAACCGTTTGTTTGCTGTGTTCCAGAATATGTGGAATGACATCAAGTCTCTTGGGCCGCCTCTATACGATTGGTTCAATAATGAGTTTATGGACTTCTTGAACCAGTTTATTCTTACGGCTGGGAATGTTGTCGGAGGGCTTCTGGACTCTGCGGCAATGGTGCTTTCCGATATTTGGAACATCGTAATTTTCCCTACGCTGACAAAGTGGGCGGTTGATATTCTCCCGCTGCTTACTAACATTGCGACGCAGGTTTTGAGTGTGGGAGATGTGCTTTTTGAAAATGTCAAGGCCGTGTTTGACATGATATGGCAAGATGCGATTGCCCCGGCCATGCAGATCATTCAAGATATTTGGAACGATGTGTGGGACAGCATTATCAAATTCTGGAATACATGGGGCGCACCCATTTTCGACCAGATCAAACTCGCAATTAGTAACACAACGGCTACTTTCAAAAACATCTGGGACACCATTCTGAAACCAGTGCTGACTACTCTCGGCAACACCTTTACTGAGCTTTGGACTTTGCATTTGAAGCCGTTACTCGACAACTTCCTAAACTTTGTAGGGAAGTTGATTGAAGGGGCGCTCCGTATCTATAACGAGTTTATTTTGCCTCTTGTGGATTGGTTTGTGAATACCTTTGGACCTCCGATTTCTGCGGCATTTCAGGCAATTATTGAGATTTTAGGGAAAGTCATTGGGAAAATTGCTGATGTTGCCAGCTGGATTCTTGAACAACTTGGATTGGTTGTTGATTTTATTGTAAACGTGTTTACTGGCGATTGGGATAGCGCATGGGATAGCATTTCCGAAGCATTTTCTAATATTTGGGATGGATTTGTGCAGACAATCAAGGATGCACTCAATATTGGAATCTCTCTTGTAAACAAGTTTATTGACTGGATCAACGAACATCTGGTTATTAGGATTCCGAAAGTCACGATTCCTTTCCTGGGAACGTTTGGCGGGCAAGAAATCCGCCCCTTTACAATCCCGAATATCCCGTATCTTGCGCAAGGAGCGGTTATTCCGCCTAATCGGGAGTTTCTGGCAGTGCTGGGCGATCAGAAACAAGGGACGAACATTGAGGCACCGCTATCCACGATTGAAAAAGCAGTGGAAAATGTTTTGAATCGGCGAGGGTATGGCGGTCAGCAGACAGTGATCTTGCAGCTTGACCGTGAGCAGCTTGGCAAAGTAGTCTATGAACTCAATAAAGCCGAGACACGGCGCATAGGGGTAAATCTGGCGGGGGTGTGACATGAGCTACATCAAACTGAATGGAAAAGAGTTTGACGCGGATGTTGCTATTTCCGCCTATAACCGTAACTTCAACGTTTTGGACGGAGAGAACGCGGGTCGTGTAATGACTGGCCGGATGGTGCGGGACATCATCGGAACGTATATCGGCCATCAACTGACAGTGTTTCGCCGGGGCGACAACTACCAGGGCCTTGACGAGTTCTGGGACTACTTGGTGGAACATTCTGTGGATGACTCTGTACAGTTGGAAGCTGCTGATGGGCAAACCACGATCTCGTATGAAGCCTATTACACCAGCGCCTCGCAGGACATGGAGAAGGTGGAAAATGGTATCAACTATTGGGGCGAAATCGAAGTTAGTTTTGTCCCCATGGAAGCGCAGGTGACTCCGTGAGTGTTACTACTGTACTTTACAAGGACATAGCGCCGGGAGCGGACGAGGACGCTTCTGTCTCCACTACGGAGGCCATGTCGTTTTCTTCTCCGTCTAAACTCCCGTTCGGTATTACGCCGGAGCCGACGATTACTTGTGAGCCGAACCACTGGGGCTTGACTGGGGAATATGTCACCGTAGATACGCAAGAGGTTGCATTCTGGTCTGTGGAAACGAGCGGAGACGACTGTGATTTTACACACAAACCAGTCATCACGCTTGAAATGGACCAGCAATATTCATCGGTTGGCATCACATTGGCGTTTGATACGGCATCCGGTAACTATTGCCCGTCTGTCAATATCAAGTGGTATCAGGGGGAGGCTCTCAAGGCGGACGTGGACTTCACTCCCAATGTAGCAACATATTTCTGTAATCAGAAAGTGCAGAGCTATGACAAAGTGGTTATTACCCTGAACAGCACGAATTTGCCCAATCTCAGGGCAAAACTGGAACATATTATTTTCGGCGTCTACCGCTATTTCGGAATGTCTGAGTTACGGTCCGCTTCCATCATTAATGAAATGAGCCTGATTTCTACGGAAATGCCCATCTCTACAATGAACTGGACGTTAGACAGCCGGGAAGACGTGGACTTTATGTTCCAGCTCAAACAGCCTGTAGAGGTCAGAAACGACGATAAACTGATCGGCGTGTACTACATCGACAGCCACACCAGACAGGCGCAGAACCTGTACACAATCGACTGTCAGGACGCTTTTGGAGTGCTGGATGACAGCCCATTCCCTGGCGGCGTGTATAATGCGAAATCTGCGAAATCTCTATTGGAAGAGATCGTGAATGGACAGTTTTCCATCGAGTATGACTCGGACGTAGAGGACACGGCTTTGACAGGAATTATTACATCCGGGACTATCCGAACGGCTATACAGCAGGTGCTATTTGCGTGGGGCGTGTGCGCGTCAACTGATGGGCGGGACGGCATCCGAGTATTTAATTTGCCGGGGACTCCTGAAGCCATCACAGAGGATTACACGTTTACCGGAGTCACCGTGGATACCAGCGCACTTGTGACAGAGGTTAGAGTGACCGCCCATGTATATACTCAGACCGAAAACGGAGGCGTGGAGATCAACGGTGCCAAATACGACGATGCCAAAACAGTTTACACCATTACTAACCCGGATGTAATTGCCACCGATAAGCAAAATGTTATTGAGGTTGCGGACGCCACGCTGGTTTCGCCGGATATTGGGCAAGCAACGGCACAGAGGGTCTATGACTACTATGCAAAACGGATTACCACCAATGCGAAGATCGTTTGGACAGGAGAGCTATTAGGCGATTGTGTGACGCTTCCCACAACTTGGGGGGCCACGAATGCCGGGAATCTCCGTCGCATGGAAGTCAAGCTGTCAAATACCGTTGTGGCGACTGTGGCATCCCTTGGAGGCTAGTATGGGTATTATCGACACTTTGATAACAGACCGCACACAATCCGACGTGACTCGCTGGCGTACTCTGCATGATAAAGGCTGGGCTGGAATGACCGCCGACGAAAAAACGGAATGGTCTGCCGGAATGAAAGGAGCATACAACGCAACGGACCTGAACAGAGTTGGAGAAGCGATTAAATATATCGCTGATTTGTTCGGCGGGTTTGGATTTCCGATGGTGATTACTCCTAAGACTGACTGGACTATCAATGATATCCCGACTAGCCAGGATTTGGAGGGCTACCTTTCCAACGTGGCGGCAATCCGCTCCATGATGTCCAATATTCCCGTTTATCCCTCCGGTTGGCAGGCTCCGCCGGAAAGCCCTGAAACCATACAACATCTCACCTATGAGCAGGCAAATGACATCGAGCGGATATTGACCGATATCAACGATTTGTTGGTATGGGTCAGCAACAATCTTCTGTGGTTGTTCGCTGGTGACGTTTACGCTGGCGAATGGTAAGGAGGCAACATGCAAGACAGAATCCCTACTTATCCGGGGCGGGTTAAACTTACTCCTGTTTCCGGTCAAAAAGACACATACGACCTTGTAAGGGCAGACGAGCCGTCACAGGTTGGAACGCCCCTCAGCACGGCTACGCTGTTTAAGCCGGAGACGGAGGCAATATTTTTTGGGAACACAGCAAACCGCACCGTTAACGACGCCCTATATCTGATTGGCACCACCTTTACGGCAGCTCAAATCCAAGTAACCTACAACGGAGGTGGTAACTGATGGCGCAGACACTTGGCAGCGTGGCGGTGGGGAGCATCGTCAAGATCGACGAGAACGGGAGCCCGGTAAACTACATCGTGGTGCATATCGGGAACCCGGATGTAAGGCTGTATGGTAGTGCCTGTGACGGTGCGTGGTTGCTGCGGCAGGACATTGTGGAGAACGTCCAGTGGAACAGCACCAATGCAAACATACTTGCAGGCTCCACAATTATGTCTACGATGGCTGGGTATCTGGGAAGGTATGAAAGCCACATCCAGTCTGCCATCAAGACAGTGAAAATCCCATACCATCCAGGAAATGGAGAACCTTTCTGGAACATCAAAAGTGGAGAAAATGGTTTGGAGTGCAAGCTGTTTCCGCTTGGCGGGTATGAGGTCGGCCTGTCTGACCCAAGCGGAATTATGCCCACAGATGGCGCGAAGCTGGATTACTTCAAGAGTGGACTTGACACGGAAGCCAATAGCAAGCGGATTGCTAAACTGAATGGAGCCGCGGCTGCTTGGTGGCTTCGCTCTCCAGTTTCTTTGAGCACAGACGGGAAGTTTTACATCTTGCCCGATGGCAGCTTGGGCAGCACTACGGTAAACCCCTCTTATGGCGCTCTACCCGCCATGATTATGGACCCTACCATCCTGGTTTCGGATGATGGAACCGTTGGCGTTCCGGCGTCCCCTACCGCTTTGAATGTGCCGATTCAGGTCATGCAGGGACGGCAGATCACGGTGAGCTGGTCTGCCGTAGATGGAGCAAGCAGCTACATCCTGGAGCGCAAAGCGAACACGGACGCCGACTGGGTGCAGGTGTATTCCGGAGCAAACACGAGCTTTGAGGAAACGGTGGGCACCTGGACAAGCGTTCAGTACCGCGTCAAATCTCTCGCAAACGGGAAATATGGCGATTATACAACGAGCACATCTGTTTCCGTAGTCCCTCTTTCTGCCCTGGTGATTTCTGGGTCTGACGGCAGTTTGGGCACTCTCACAAATGATGTGCAGTATTCGGTGTCCTCCAGTGGGACCAGCGTTTTAACAGTTACAGAGACCATCAACGGCGTCAACACTCGGACATTCACGGCCACCAACGGAGCCGAAAACAAGATTTCGGTGGTGGACCTGCCCACGGGAATGGGCACCGTCAAGATTACGGCTTCCACCAATCCCGGCAGCGGCGTGGTGAGCGTGACGCGGGAGTGGACGTACACCAAGACGGCACCGACGTTTGCGAATGCGGGCAGCACGGCGCAGCTGCAGCAGAATGGGAAGAACATTTTCCCGCTGACACTGTTGGAGTGCGTGCGTGGGTTAGAAAATATAAACCCCACAAAATACGGACTAGGGAGCAACGCTGCTACCATCCCTGGGAACGATCTGAACAACGCCATATCAGGCGGATTCTATGCGTTCTCGTCAGCAGTGCAGAATATTCCCAGCTTTAAGAGCGGAAAAGTTCTGGTCATGCCGTATACAAGCCTGCAATATTACACGCAAATCGCATTTGCGGCCCTTACTTCCGAAATTGCTATGCGGTTCTGCAATGATGGCAACTGGGGCCCTTGGGAATACCTGAACCCGTTACTGTCTGTCGGAGTCGAGTACCGCACCGTGGAGCGGTACAACGGCAAGCCTGTGTATATCAAAGCGATAAACTTTGGGGCATTGCCTAACAATGCTAATAAATCTGTGGAGCACGGCGTAGAAGATATGGGAATATGTTTTGAACTCTTTGGAAATTCTTCCCCAAACAGTGCTCCGCCGATTGGCGTAAATTTGATTGGAGATAGCAGGGTTACCGAAATTTACCGTGCCGGCAATGTCATCTATATTGGCTCTCATGTAGCTTTCCAAACGTCTAGTGCTATTGTTGTCATGAAGTACACCAAAACCACGGATTAAGGAGGGCACTATGAAGATCATCAAATACCAGCTGGCGACAGAGATCAACCACGGCACCCCCGAGGAGCCTGACATCGAGACGGTGCTCTCCGGTGTTACGATGCCCTACACGGAGGCGAATTACGCCATCGCCCAGGCTGAAGCCTATCAAGGGCAGATTACCGTAGAGGACGATGGACAGCCGGAGCCGGAACCTGAACCGGAGTATGTGACCTATGCGGAGCTTGCAGAAGCGATTAGAGAGGGCGTGAACGCAGTATGACGGACAAGCAGTTTGTACTTACCACCATGCGGGACACCGGGCTTGCGAGGGCGCAGACCCTCCAGGCCCAGGCACCGGAAATGACGGGGACGGAGCTGTATGCCTCCGAGGACTACATCCCCAGTTTTACGGCGGCCTGTGAGGCCATGAATATGCTAGAACGTAAGGCGGGATTTGTCTGCAGGTCCACGGCGGGGCGTGTGGTGCGTCTCCTCCAACCCTATGACAGCACCATCTACAACACCCAGGAGCCGGAGGACCTGCCCGCACAGTGGGGCTTTGTATGGTCCACAGACCCGGACAAGGCCCTGCCGTTTATCGCCGTCTCCACTTCGCCGTATATGACCGGGGATTGCTGCACCTATGAGGGCCACGTCTGGCGCTCCGGGCAGGACTTCAATGTGTGGGAACCTGGAAGCGTGGGCGTGAAGTGGGAGGACCTGGGGGAGGTGTCCAATGGCTGACGAGAAGTGCGTTAGAGACCCCCGGCATGACTGCTTTGGCCTGGAAGCAGCAGCCCGTCTGGAGGGGCGCATCAAGGCCCTGGAGGACTGGCAGCAGGACTCCAAGAAGTTCCATAATTCGTTTTATGACTGGCAGCGGGAACAGATTGCCCGAGATGCCAAGCTGGACGAGCAGCTTTCTAACATGGATAAAAACATCGAAAAGCTGCTGGCAAAGCAGGAGGAACAGACGGCAAAACCAGGGCGCCGCTGGGAGGCCATCGTGGACAAGTCCGTGTGGGCGGTGCTTGCGGCTGTAATTGCGTTTATTCTGGCTCGCATTGGGCTGTAAAAAAGCGACGCCCCCGAAGGAGCGCCGCAAGCCCGTAGTATTCGTTGTCTCCGTCCATTGCGACTTAACGCGGAGGGAGCGCTATCAAAACAGCACACGTCTGCACAACGGGCAATAACATCTTACATCATTAGAAACCGGCGGTCAAGCCGGATATTTGAAAGGAGCTACCAATCATGAACAAGACCATCAATAACATCATCGATGACTTCAAGAGCGGCAAGATTACTGCGGAGGAGGCAAATAAGCTTCTGGACGAGGTCAACGCCGGATTCTCCCTCAATCCTGAAAAGAACCCTAGTGGTGGATGGACTGAGGCAGAGATGGCGGAGGGCTTCCGTCCTGGTGAGGCAAAGGATCCTCTGCCGGACAAGGTGGATATGAGCCGAAATCATGCGCTTGCCGGACAAGTGGTTCGCCAGAATACCAAGCGCGGAAAGTTTGATGTGACCTATGACGCGGACGGCTATGCTGTCAAGGCTATTCGAGTGTAATCGGGAGGTCTGATATGGACATTTCCTCTCTTGGCATTACCGGCGTGGCGGCTATCACTGTTATCTGCCTGCTGATCGGGCAGGGCGTCAAGGCGTCCGGCCTGGACAACAAGTTTATTCCTATCATCTGCGGCGTCTGCGGCGCTGTGCTGGGCGTAGCGGGCATGTTCATCATGCCGGACTTCCCGGCCACGGACTACATCACTGCGGCGGCTGTGGGTATTGTGAGCGGTCTGGCTGCTACCGGAGCCAACCAGGTAATCAAGCAGCTGGGAAGTGACAGTAAATGAGCTACACCCTAAAAGAGCAACTGGCGAACTCCGGGAACTATGGCGGTTCCCGGGCGGCCAGCCAGATCAAGTACCTGATCTTCCATTACACTGGAAATGATGGGGACAAGGCGGCCAATAATGCCGCGTACTTCCAGCAGAACATCGTCAAGGCATCCGCCCACTATTTCGTGGACGATACCACGGTCTGGAGGTCTGTGCCAGACCTGAAGGTGGCCTGGGCGGTGGGTGGCAGCAAGTATCCCAACGCCGACAAGACCGGCGGCGGGACCATGCATGGGATCATCACCAACACCAACTCCATCAGCATCGAGATGTGCGATACCATCCGGAACGGTGTCTACCAGGCCAGCGAGGCCACCCTGGCCAACGCGGCGGCCCTGGGCAGGGAGCTGATGGCCAAGTATGGGATCCCGCTTGAGCGGGTGTACCGGCACTTCGACGTGACCGGCAAGCACTGCCCGTCGTACTTGGTGAACGCACAGAAGTGGGCAGAGTTCAAGAAGAGACTGGAGGTCAAGATCATGGACAATGCGCCGTCTCCCGCCCACAAGGAGGGCGTGGAATGGGCCATTGCAAACGGCATCATGACGGGCAACGGTGAAGGAGACCTGATGCTCTCCCAGCCCGTTACCCGGCAGCAGATGTGTACGATGTTGCATCGGCTTTGGGAGCTGATCGAAAGGACGTGAAACTGTGGCAACTGCCCGTGTCAGATTACCAGATAGCCTGTATGGCCTTATGCGCTCCGAGATGGAGACGGCCATCCGGGAGGCCAATCTTGGGAACGACGACACGGACATTGCCAGGCGCTACCTGATCGACCAGGTCCCGCAAATCGACATTGCAGCGGAGTTCGGCTGGGAGCGGTCTACCATCTCTCACCGAGTCAAACGGATTCTCCACAAAGTTGAAAGCACAGCTCAAAAACTACATTTCACATAATTTCACCTAAACCCCGCTTGGGCACCACCCAGGCGGGGCCTTTTTTTGCGAAAATATCATCAGGAGGACGTAAGGGACAAGGGCTGGTACACGTCGCCGCCCTCCTTGCGGCCTCCTGATTTCACTGATAAGGACGTGTTTTAAGTTGATTCTGAATGGTTCAGAACTGGTGGCCCGGTTGGTGGCCTGCGGCTTCACGGAGTCCAGCGCGTGGGACATCTGCATGAAATATGCCACTGACGGAAATTACTCCGGCCTGGAAGGATACATCCACCAGCAGGAGCTTTTGTATGACGACCGAAAGCAATATGTTTGAGTTTTACAATCCGAATCCCTACGAGAAAAATGTGGGGGATTGTACCGTCCGGGCCATCTCGAAGGCGCTGGAGCAGGACTGGTACAGGACATATCTTGGCCTCTGCATTGAGGGCGCTGTGAGAGGCGATATGCCAAGCGCAAACGCCACATGGGGCGCTTACCTCCGGCGGCATGGCTTTCGGCGGGACATGGCACCCGAGGACATGACCGTGGCGGAGTTTGCGATGGGGCATCCAAACGGGACTTACATTTTGGCCCTGTCCGGCCATGTGGTATGCCTGCAGGATGGTGTGATCTACGATACGTGGCACAGCGAGAACGAGACCGTACTTTACTTCTGGCAGAAAGGATGACGTGAGATGCCGAACTATCCCTATTACTATCAGCCGTACCAACCGTATCAGCCGCCTATGGCGGACCAGCTGACGCAGCTGCGGCAGTCCTATCAACCCATGCAGCAGCCGCAGCAAGCCCCGGCATCTCCGTCTATTGTGTGGGTGCAGAGCGAGATGGAGGCGGCTAATTATCTAGTCGCTCCAAACTCCGCCGTTACGTTATGGGACAGCAACGCTCCAGTGGTCTATCTCAAACAGGCGGACGCAAGCGGCAAGCCCAGCATGAAGATATATGACCTTGTAGAGCGCAATCAGCGGACTGCACAGGCCCCGCAGGCTCCGGCGGTAGAGTATGCGCCTCTGTCCCGTTTAGAGGCGTTGGAGGCTCGCCTGGATGCGCTGGCGGCAAAAGATAAGGAGGATGCGGAATGAATCCCTTTTTTCAGGCGATGGGCGGCAACAGACAGCCCAACATGATGCAGCAGTTTCAGCAGTTCATGAATCAAATGAAAGGCAAGGACCCTAACGCCATGATACAAGAGATGGTATCCTCTGGACGCATTTCACAAGATCAGCTTAACCAAGTCCAAAAGCAGGCCCAGCAGATGCAGGGCATGTTTGAGGGAATGCGGGGGATGTTTGGGAAGTGAAGAAGTGAACTTCACTTTCCGCAGAATGTGAAGTGAATTTGCAAAGTGTACTTACCATTTCCAAACCATTTATTAAACCATTTCAAACCATTTAATCAAAATCCCGGCCGGGTTTTGAAAATAAATCTACAAAGGAGATAACACAATGAGTCTTTCTTCTGACGGCGCTGTGATGACCATGCCCGTGACTCCTGCCTATCAGGGCGGAAACGGCGGTTTCGGCGGCTGGGGCGGCGATTGGTCCAGCTGGATCATTTTGTTCCTTATCTGGGGCATCTTTGGCTGGGGCAATGGCGGATATGGCGGCTTCGGTGGCGGCGGTGGGGTCAACAACCCCGGCCTCCAGGGCCTTGCTACCCGCTCTGACATCAACGAGGGCTTCGCCCTGAACGGCCTCCAGAACGGCCAGACCTCCATCCGGGATGCCGTGAGCAACGGCTTCCATGGCGTGGATACCGCTGTGTGCAACCTGGGCTATCAGACGCAGGCGGGCTTTAACGCCCTCGGCGCCCAGCTGGCGCAGTGCTGCTGCGATACTCAGCGGAGCATTGACGGTGTCCGGTACGACATGGCTACTCAGGCTTGCGATACCCGCAACACCATCCAGTCCAGCACCCGCGACATCATCGACAACGCCAATGCCAACAGCCGCGCGATCCTGGACTTCCTGACCCAGGACAAGATCGCTACTCTGACGGCTGAAAACCAGAGCCTGAAGTTCCAGGCTTCTCAGGCGGCTCAGAACGCTTTCTTCACCGCTAATCAGGAGGCCCAGACCGCTGAACTGATTCGCCGCATCAACCCCATGCCGGTCCCGGCCTATCAGGTGCCTAATCCTTATGCCGGATGTGGGTGCAATCCCTGCGGCTGCGGCTGCGGCTGCTAAAACCCAATACATCAACTTGTAAGAAAGGCTTACATGTTCGGCCCCGTGCCGATTTTGAACCATGCGGCGGGGGCAATAGCCTCCGCCGACTTTTTTGAAAGGAATGAAGTTTATGGCTGAATTTACTGGAGTATTTGTCCAGCAGGTGGCCGCTAATCAGAATGTGATCTTTACAGAGACGCCTGTCAGCGGGTCCAACTGTGTTGTGCATAGAGATGGCTCCGGCATTGTTACCCTGCGGGGAATGACGAATCAGTGCCGTGCCCGCTATAAGGTGGTTTTCGGAAGCAACATCGCCATTCCAACTGGCGGCGCGGTAGGCCCTATCTCCGTGGCAATTGCCGTGGAGGGAGAGGCGCTGGGCAGTGCTACCGCTATCGTGACCCCTGCTGCGGTGGACGAGTTTTTCAACGTGTTTGCTGCGGCCTTTATTGAGGTCTCCCGTGGCTGCTGCGTGACCGTGGCAATCAAAAATACTAGCACGGAAACGATTGAGGTAGAAAACGCTAACCTGATTATTGAGCGTGTGGCTTGAAAGGAGAGTCAAGAATGTATATGCATGAACTGAAAGAAAAGCTCTGCGAAGAGTTGGAGGAGATCGCCCGCAAGCCGGAGATGTCTGCCGGGGACCTGGAGGCCGCCCACAAGCTGACCGATACTATCAAGAACATCGACAAGATCGAGATGCTGGAAGAGGACGATGGGTACAGCCGGGCCGGGAACTGGGAGGCCGATATGCGCGGCACTTATGCCCGCGGCTCCAGCTACCGTGGCCGGAAGCGGGATTCCATGGGACGTTATAGCCGGGATGGGCGCATGGGTGGATACAGCCGCCACGACTCCAAAGAGGCTATGATGGAGCAGGCTCAGGAGATGATGGATAACGCTACTACTGAGAGGGAGCGCGACGCCATTCGCCGCTTTATGTCCGAACTGGGTCGGGATTGATAGGGGGTGCCCCCTATGCTAGACCCCAAAGAGATCGACATTGAGATTGCTCGTCTGGAGTACGGAGAGAGCAGCTATCCCGCATACGCTAAATTAGCAACCTTGTACACCATCAAGAACCAGATGAAGAAGCAAGAACCGGAAATGCAAAGTCGTACCTATGAGCAAGCCTATTCTGCGGCTCCGGCTGAAATACCTGTAGAGGTCGGGAGATACGGAGACAGCGAATTTCTCCGCGAGGTTGAAGGGAGAAACGAGGAGCAGGTATGGGGCATTATGGATGACTTGATGGATACGCTCCAGGTTGCTAATCCCCGTGTGTATAACGGGGTAATGCGAAAAATACGGTCCCTATAAAAATTTCCGCCCTCAGAAATGGGGGCGGATTTCATATGTAATTTCATCTGTAATTGTATGTAAATTTATATGATTTTGTGTTAAGACATATAACGAACAGTGATATTTTTCAGAAAACTGAAAACGGCTAAAAGCACTGCGGCACAAGGAAAAACCTCGCAACCGTCACGGCTACGAGGCTTTCTGCTTTGGTGACCCGTCGGGGATTCGAACCCCGGACCCACTGCTTAAAAGATAGTCTTGTCAATAACTGGGGATAACTGAAACCGTCTATCCGTTGCGCCGCAAGAGATAGAACATTGGTAGTTTTTCAAAGTTATTTTCAGTTACTACCACGGTTACAACCTTATTTAAGCTTCTGAATCTCGGATTTCAGCCGCTGGATGTCATCTTGGATGTACACATCGGAGGTCACGGCGAAATCCGTATGACCCATAGTGCGTTTGATCGCGTCGTTATCCACGCCTGCAGTTTTTGCTCGGGTTGCGAATGTGTAGCGGGTGCAATGGGGATGGAGCTGCCGGCCTTCCCTGGTGATCCCCAGACGCTGGAGAGTGTTCTTCCAGTCCCGTCGGGCAAAGTTGTTCCGCACCAGATTCCCGGTGTATCCGGACAGCAGCAGGGGGCCGGTAGCCCTGGCTGCAAAATACTCTACATAGGGCCGGATCTTTGGGTGGATCACCACCACTCGGCCGCGGCCGGCAGCTGTCTTTTCGCCGCCGTACATGACATCCAGATCAAGGTCCACTTGGTCCCTGCGCTTTTGGAGCAGCTCATTGATCCGGTAGCCGGTATAGATCAGGATCAGGATAATCATGGAGGTTTCATCCCCGACGTCCGCGTCGGCACGGAGACGGAGGATCTCGGCCTCCGTGAAGGTATCCCGCTGCACCGGCTCCTGCCGGGGCAGGACCAGAAAGTCCGCATAGTTGCGGTCCAGGATGTCCTTGCGCATGGCATATTGGCAGAGCTGGCTGTATAGCGTCTGGATTTTTTTGACTGTGGAGCGGCTGCGGCCTTTCGCCACATCAGCATCAACGATCTTCTGGACATCCTCCGTCCGTAGTGTGCGCATTTTTCGGGACGCCAGAGGCTCCAGCTTGGACCAGGCCAGATCGTATGCTAGACAAGCGTCCTCCTTCAGCCGGGGATAGTGCTGGGCTTTCCAAAGTGTGAAAATCTCCTGAAGGGTCAGGTCAATGGCATCGCCGATAGGCTTACCTGCCAGCTTTTCGAGGGCTTCCTGGGCGGCCGTTTTCGTGGCATAACGGCCCAAAATCTTCCCGCCCTTTGCCATGACCCAGGGGCGTGTCCGGCGCTTGTCTGTGAGTTTGTAGACACTGCCGGAGCCATTTGGGCGCTTTCTGGGCCGTGGCTCCAGCCGGTGGATCACTCGGCCACAATAACAGCAGATATTTGAGTCGTCCGGGATCTCCCTGCGGCATTTTGGACAGAGCATAGAGAAACCTCCTAATAGAGATAAAGCCGCTCCTACCGGAGCGGCTCTTCTTTTTACCTTGCCGCCAAGGCTACGAGGGCGCACTTGGACTGCGCAGGTTGTCGGACGCCGGGCCACCGCGGGACTCTTGTGGCATTTTAAGGCCGTTTGAGAAGAATGTAAAATAACCACTAGATGTTGCGGTGGATACAGTTGCACAACTTGGCGAAATATGGTAAGATATACCCAGGCGTTGCGATATACGGTAGGCGGTTGGCTCCTCCATCCCAGGAGGGGACTTCTTGCCCCCTCCGGAGAGAGGGGGTGGTGCTTATGCTTACATACTCAGAACTGTTTCAGTTCTGTCTTGTGATCATTGGTATCATTGGCCTGTTTCTACAGGCAAAAAAGAAGTAACCGCCCATAGCTCCCCAGCCAGGCGGTTACTCTTTGAGTAAATTGCTATAGGGGCAGACCGCTTATCGGCAACGCCCTTTTCTATTCTCAGTATAACCGCGGTATTGGGAACTGTCAAGAAGTAAAGGTAACAAAAAGTCACGAAATGTACCGGAATGGAAGGAAGTGTGTCTGGGTAGGCATACTTCCTTTTGCCGCCCCTGATGGGGCGGCCTTTTTACTGCGCCTTCTTCAGGGCGTTGATCTCCTTGGTGTGGCGCTTGAGGAGTTCGTGGTGGAGATCAAGCTCCTCCTGCATCTTGTCCATCAGGTCCGGATCGGGGAGGGCCTTGAGCTTTTCGTTGGCGGCGGCGAGGCCGTCGGCCAGGAGGTTGAACTTCGGGTGGATGTCAGCCTCCAATAATACCTTGACCTCATTGATAATTTCTTGTTTCTGCTGGGCCATCAGCTGGGCGAGGGCCTGCAGGTCTTTTTCGTCTAACATAGATTATTCTCCTTCGCTGGCGCTCTCTTCGAGAATCGCTTGAATTTCCTCATCTGTGAACCCTGCATTGCTCAAATAAGCCATACGCTCCGATACAGCCAAATAGACCTGCGGTGTGAGAGCCTCGATAGAGTCCTGTGCATCGCTAAGATCTGATATCTCGTTGTCATCAATATATTTCATGAGAGAGTCAGCCGCCCCCCAGAGCAGCACGGTATATCCGCTGACAGCATCCTTGTAGGCATCTGCTGATTCGTCCACGACCTCATCCAAGTGATTGTCGAACTGGATCATATACTGTTTAACATCTTCGCAGGTATTATATACGTCTAGTATAGTAGCACTTCCATCGCCCAGACCATTGAGGGCATCTTGGAAAATGCCGAGGTATCGCTCCGCCATTTCGAGGGTCGTATAGATCATCAGGTCGTTGCTCTCAGCGGTTTCCTTTGATGGGGCGGGCGTCTGTGCGGCATCGTTGGTGCTGTCTTCCAAATCATCCCCCATGGACCCAATGGCGCCGAGAACTAGGAGGATGATAAGCACATACCACCAGTGGAATTTCTTCTTCTTTTTCGGCTGCGGAGGCGTCTCGGCATTTCCTGGGGCTGGCGTCCCGCAGTTGGGGCAGAAATTTCCAGCATAATCCTGCCCGCATTTTGAACACTTCATTTCCCAATCTCCCTCTCTCGCGTGTCCGATTCGGACACGTTTTATTTTTATCCGCGCTAGCGGGGTATCACTTGTTGATCTCCGGATTGTCCGTCCGGCCCAGCAGGTAGTCCACGGAGCAGTCCAGGTAGTCGGCGATCTTAGCAAAGTTCAGAGTGAGAATATCCGTACCTCTGCTGATCTTATTCACAGTGTTCACACCTAACTCACAAGCCGCCAAAACGTCTTTTAAGGGTTTACCCTGCTGTTTTGCTCTGCCTTTGATTCTTTGAGCAATCTCTTGTGAATTGTACACGGGAATCACCACCTGCTGTTGTACATACTAACAAAATAACCTTATTAGGTTATTTTTGGATTGACAATAACCTAAATAGGTGATAATAATATAACCGTAGGTTAAACAACTACAAGTTAAGACAAGGCCAACGGGGGCGTTCAAGCATACATCTCCGCGGCCAAGTTGCCGTGCGTATACCAGCAGACCGCCTTGCGCATGAGGTCCTCAGTCACACAGAAATGCTCCGACAGGGCGGGGATATCCTCGCAGCCCTCAACCACGGCTTCATCCAGATCCTCCACTGGGATCAGGTGCTGGATGGCCCACTTGTCGGCCCGGTTCTCGTGACGCTGGCGCACATCCAGCGCCGCGTACTGGTTATAAAAGCTGCCGGTCTCACAGTGGCCCAGCTCATGGGCCAGGCAGACCGTCTCCTGCGCCAGGGATCCCAGCTTCCAAGGGTCCAAGGCAATGGCATACCGATCTCCCAGCGGGACCGACAGGGACGTGGCCCGCCGCATGGGAATCCAGTCCACATCGATATTCCGCCGCTCCGCATAAGCATATAGATCTAGCGGATGATTGGTCATTTCTTTTTGCGCCTCCGCTGGTCCAGCTTGTACTGGATGTAGTCCTTTGCATCCTCCCATAGCTCGTCCATCTCGGCCGGAGTCAAATCTTGGCCTCCCTCAAAAAAAGCGGCCTTGATAGTGTCCTCGCTGACCGTGTCCGAATCGGACACGACAGGCCGTGGGCCCCGCTTTTGGGGACCTTCTCCGGTGAGGAGATATTCTGTGGTGGTTCCCAGGGCCTCGGCGATCTGGGGCAAGTATTTCGTGTAGGATTTTGCCCGGCGTGTGCGCCATGCGCTGACTGTTTTGTCATTGACCCTAAGGGCGGAGGCAAACTCCTTTTGCTCTTTGAATTTTTCGCCCACCAACTCAAAAATGCGGTCAACGGCATCCATGGGTATCACCTCAAATCTGCATAATCTTGAAATCAAAGATTGTGAAAAATGACGGTCTTTGTGAAACTACGAAATTTAGATTGACAATCTAAAAAACGTAGATTATACTACAACCAGAAGTTGACAATCAGAAGTTGATAAGAAGGGAGGAAGCAAACCATGAACCCTGTGAAGATGATCTACGTCTGCGATCCAGCCAAGGCGAAAACCTGCCGAAAATCTGTTTGCAGGCAAAATCCCTATTCCGCTGATCCCGTGTGTGAATGGACAGGCAACCCGGAATGGGCAAAAACAGACGCCGCGGGGAACCCCATCATCGACTGGGAAAACACGCTCTTTCTTCTCAAGCAGGACATCGTGCGAGATGTCCCGGCGGCGGTGCCTTACAAGTATATAGCAGTCATTCAACGGGTGAAGCTGCTAACCATGGCTTCTTTGACAATCAATGGGCTCATGGTCTTACTATCTGTGCTCAAATGCCTAAGCCTGACAGGATAAGGGCTCCACAAACAGCGACGAGCAGGCCGGATGCAAAACCAATAATCCGCTCCTTCCACTTTTCCTGTGATGTGAGCCGACGGATTTCCTTGTAATGCAGACCTTCGTGCGTCAAATAGAACCCTATGGGGACGGGGCCAGAGGAACTATTAAGGCAGTAGTATTCAGCAAGGTCGTTTTTTACCATATATTCCACGGCCCGGATAAATTCTTCTGGGGATGTCCTAATGGCCTGAGAAATATCATTGAAGGAAATTTTGTTGTGATCGTTCCATTCGGGAGAAAGGGACACCGTGCAATCTGCCCCATGCGGAACCAAGTAGACAAGGATTTTTTCAATCGTTGCATCGTATCGTGCCATCTGTAGATTTCCTTTAATGTTCAACTAATGGTTACATAATAGCACAAATAGCGCACGATTTCAAGAGAGGAGGTGAGCGGATGCAGCTGAGGAAACTGCGGGAGGCCGCAGGCCTGACCCAGCGGGAACTAGGCAATCGGATCGGTGTTTCCGGGCAGGCGGTGGCCCAGTGGGAGACCGGCGTCAAACGGCCCAGCGTGGAGAACCTGACAAAACTGGCGGACGTGCTGGAGACCAGCACCGACGCCATCCTGGGGCGGAATACTGCCTAAAATTTTGGAAGGAGCGATTGCATGTACATACCAACTATGACATTGTGTGAGCTGGTGGAGCGGCTGCGTTCCCTGGGCGTGCCCACCAGCAACACCAAGGCGGCTGCCATGATCGAGGCGGGACAGTACCCCTTCGCCAGCTGTGTGCGGCTGAAGGAGGACGGGGAGCGGGTCTTTGAGATTTCGAAGGTACTCTTTGACAAGTGGGTGGCAGAGCGCGTCGTGCTGCAGCCTGGAGACCCCGGGTATCAGGTCCCCCTGGAGCTCTGCCCCCAACATACCACACAGGAGGCGAGCTGACCATGGCGGATCGATACCCATCTATCTACCAGAGGGCACGAAAAGATGCCTGTCTGACCCAGGAACAGGCCGCGGAGCTGTTGAGCGTGTCGGTGGAAACTGTCAAGGCATGGGAGCAGAGACAACGGGTGCCCAGACCGGAGGACGTGGAGCGGATGCAAGCCGCCTATGGCACGCCCTGGCTGGGGCTGGAGTACACCCGGGCTACCTGCGGACAGCTGGGGGTGCTGCCGGAGCTGCGGCTTCAGGGACTGCCCACGGCGGTGCTGCGGCTGATCAACCGGGCCACGGCGCTGGCGGATGACTACCGGCGGCTGATGCTGATCGCCGAGGATGGCATCATTGATGAGATAGAGGCGCCGGAGTTTGACCGGATCGCCCAGAGCATTCAGGACGTGATTGCCGCTGGGTATGAGGTGCTCTATGCGGAGGCGCCTCCGGGCATAAAAAAAGCCCGCCCTGTGGCTGGCACCACAGAGCGGACGGTTCAGGGCTTTGCAGCCGAGAACGATTGCAAGATTATTGTATCACATTCCGGCCGGATTGCAAGCCCCAGTTTTACCGGGGAGGGGGTGACCCGCCCATGATGATCTGGGGGCTTGTGCTGATCGGCATTTGTACGCTCACCAGCGGACTGTTCCGGCTGGTGGATCGGATTGAAGGGAGGCGGTGAGGATGGACGTGACACCGGAGCGGGCGGAAGTCGCCTTGGAGGTCCTGCGGATCGGGATGGACCGGGTTATCCGGGAAAAATTTAGCGAGGATCGCTGCCGTTATGCGTATGGGCAGTACACGGGGGCGTTGTTCCTGGCCTATTCGCTGGGCATCCTGAACGATGCCGAGCATGACCGACGCTTCTTTGAGGCGCAGCGGGTCTACTATGACGCAGCTGAGGTGAGACAAAATGGCTGACGCGATTTTCAAGGGCGGCAGGCGCCGGGGGTTTACCACGGTGTATCGGGAGGTGGCCCAGGACCGACGGCTGAGCCTTAAAGCCCGGGGGCTGTTCCTGCTGCTCCAGAGCCTGCCGGAGACGTGGCAGTACACGATCTCCGGCCTGGCCACCCTGGCCGGAACCGGTAAGGACCAGATTCGGAGCGGGCTGGCCGAGCTGCTGAAGGTAGGGTACTTGGTCAAGGAGCAGGCCCATGACGAAGCGGGCAAATTCGCCGGTAACATCTTTGTCCTCCAGGAGGAAGCACCGTTGTCGGAAAACCCGACAACGGTAGACGAACAAAATATACCGTTGTCGGGAAAACCGATACCGGGAAAACCGTCAACGGAAAACCCGACGCTAAGAAAAGAAGAATATAAGAAAAAAATAAATAAAACCCCTAAAGCCCCCAAAGGGGGGCTTAAAACCCCCGGCTTTGTGCTGGACTGCGTAGACGCATTCCTGGGGGATGATCCAGAGTATCAGGCCGCCTTCTCCGGCTTCCTGGAAAACCGGGAGGCCCTGAAAAAGCCGGTGCTGACCACCCGGAGCATCAACACCATCATCAACAAGCTGCGGAAGGTGAGCCGGGAGGAAGGTATCGCCATGCTGGATAAGGCTGTGGAGCGCAACTGGCTGACAGTGTACCCCCTGAAGGCCGACGAGCGGCCGATGGCGCCCATGCCCAATGATGCCAGAAGGGGGCGGTGCCTGTGAGCGAGATCAAGCAGGATGCCATTCTCTCCCAGCGGCTGCTAGACGCTCAGGTGGGCGTGCTGGGCTCCATGCTGATCGACCCGGATACCGTGCCGGAGGTGCTGAGCCGAGTGCGGGGCGAGGACTTTGCGGAAAAGAAGTACCGGCTGATATTCCAGGCCATCCAGGCCCGGTTCCGGGCTGGGCAGGCCATTGACCCTATCCTGGTCCGGGAGACTCTGGGGGGCGGTGTGGACAGCCCATGGACCTCGATCTTGCAGGGGCTGATGGATGTCACGACCACGGCGGCTCATGTGGATGACTATGTGGACGCCCTGCGGGCTTCCGTCACGTTGTCCAACCTGCGGACCCTGGGCACCCAGCTGGCGGAAGCCGACCGCCTGGAGGACGCTCAGACACTGCTGGATCAGATGCGGGCCCAGCAGGTGAGCCGGCCAAACGTCCAGGCCATGGACATGGCGGAGGGCTTAGAGCGGTTCTTTGACCGGCACAACGGCGAGGAGAAGCCGCAGTATCTCAGCTGGGGTGTGCCCGTCCTGGACGAGCGGATCTTTGCGGAACCCGGGGACATGGTGGTGCTGGGCGGGTACCCGTCCGATGGCAAGACGGCCCTTGCGCTGCAGTTTGCCTTCGGCATCGGCAGAAATCACCGGGTAGGGTTCTTCAGCTACGAGTCCACCCGGGACAAGCTGTTTGACCGGACGGTGAGCCGGGCAGCCATGCTGAGTTACACCAAGATCAAGCGCAACCAGCTGACAGAGGCGGATTACAGGGACCTGCTGGAGCTGCGGCCCCAACTGACGGCTCCCCAGCTGACGCTGATCGACGCCGCCGGCATGACGGTGCTGGACATCCAGGCGTACAGCCAGGCCCACCGGTACGATGTGGTATTTGTGGACTATCTGCAAAAGATTGCTGCGCCCAGAGGCACCCGACAGTCCGATTTTGAGCGGGTCTCCGCCATCTCCAGCAGCTTGCAGCAGTTTGGGCGGATCACCGGGACTACGGTGGTGGCCCTGAGCCAACTATCCCGCCCAGACCGGGACGCCAAGACCAAGAAAATCCGCCCGCCGGTGCTGAGTGACCTGCGCTCCTCCGGCCAGATCGAACAGGACGCCGACGTGGTGCTGTTCCTGCACCGGGAGGACTATGATGACAAGCAGTCCAACCGGATTCTGAAGATCGCCAAAAACAAAGAGGGCGAGGCCATGGACTACGTTCGGTTCCGGTTTGACGGCGATCTGCAGACCTTCTCCCGGATCGCGCCGGAAACTCCGGAGCCACCGGTGGAGAAGCCCAAACGGGAGAAGCAGCCGCCCCGGCAGGTGAGCTTCTGGGCGGACGGGGGCAGCTTCCAGGACACCCCCTGGGGGAAAGGGGGAGCCAGTTGAAGATCGGATACATCCTGACCATCAAACCTAACTTTTACACGGAGTACATGGGGGCCAATGACCAGCCCCGACCGGCTCAGGTGGTCTACATACACCCCGAAAGCCGATTTTACGTCGTGGAGTTCCGGAGCGACCTGGGTATTCCCTGGCGGGAGACGTTTTACCCATACACAAGGCGGATCGAGGGCATCGTGGACCGGTCCGCGCCATACTTACCACACGAAAAGGAGCTGTTTTGAATGAGGACGATTGCGATTATGAACAACAAAGGCGGCGTCGGCAAGACCGTCACCGCCATCAACCTGGCGGACATCTTGGTCAGGGACTATAAAAAGCGGGTGCTTCTGGCGGACTGCGATGGCCAATGCAATTTGACGGATTTTTTCTTCCCTGCACTGGATGAAGGACTGTCTGTCGCGGAGGTACTGACGGGGACCTGTGAGCCGCTTTGGAGCGATAATATCATGCCGATCCGTGATGGGTTGGACCTGTTGCCAGGTTCGGAGGACCTGTATACGCTGGACCTGCAGGCCCTCCTTTACGGCAGCGACTATGGCGCCAGGTACCGGATGCGGGATTTTATCAATGCCGTGCAAACTGATGGCGAGGTGGACTATCTAATTTTCGACTGCGCCCCAGGGTATACCTGCGCCACTGTAGCGGCTCTGATGTCCTCGGATGATGTGGTAATCCCAGTGACCGTGGACGGCTTCTCTTTCCGGGGACTGGAAACGATGGTCCGACAAATCTCGGGGCTTCGCCGCAATGGGCTGCCGGCTAAAGTGGCGGGCGTGCTGATTACCCAGTGGCGGAACACAGATGTGGTGGCGCAGGCGGATGCTCTGCTCCGGCAGGGGGAGATCCCTGTTTTCATGACACCTATCCGCCGGACCGACAAAGTCCCGGAGAGCACCTTCGAGCGGGTTCCGCTGGAGGCGTACAGTCCGCGGAGCGCCGCGGGCAGGGACTACCGGATGTGGGTGGAGGAATATCTGGGAGGTGAGCTCCATGGCGTTTGATATCTCCAAATATACGGAGGCTTCGCGGGAGCCTGCCGCCGTGCGGGACATTGGGATCATTACTACCGAGATCTTGCGGTTGAAGCAGGATGCCGGCAACGCTATCTTGAGTATCGGCCAGAGGCTGATCGAGGCCAAGGCCATGCTTCCGCATGGGGAGTGGCTGCCCTGGCTGACGGAGCAGGTCGAGTTTTCTGAGCGTACCGCCCGCAACTTCATGCGGTTGGCGCGGGAATGGACAAATCGGCAAGCGCTTGCCGATTTGGGAGCCGCAAAAGCATTGACGCTGCTGGCTTTGCCGCCGGAGGAGCGGGAACGCTTTATGGAGGAAAACCATGTCGTGGACGGTGAGGAAAAGTCAGTCATTGACATGACTTCCCGGGAGCTGGAAAAGGCCGTGAAGGAGCGGGACGAGGCCCTGCACGCGGCGGAAGCGGCCCGGGCGGCCGCGGAGACGGCGGACCAGAGCCGGGCCAAAATGGAAGCGGACATGACGGCCCTCAAGCAACTGCACCAGGCGGCACAGGCCGGGGAGACCCAGGCCCGGGAGGCTCTAGCCAAAGCCCAAGCTGAATTGAAGGCCCTGCGTGAGAAACCGGTGGAGGTTGCTGTGGAGGTAGACCAGAAGGCTCTGCAAGAGGCCCGCCGGGAAGCGGAGACCCGGATGCAGGCCAAAGTGGACAAAGCTGCGGAGGCTCAGAAAAAGGCAGAGGAGCAGCGGAAGAAAGCGGAAGAGGAGCTGGCCGCGATCCGGCAGCAGCTGGAGGCAGCCCAGCAGGCGGAACGTCAGGCCGCGATCTCGGGCGACAAGGACCTTGCCCTGTTTGAATTGCTGTTCAGTCAGGGGAACGAGGCCGTGAACAAGCTCCACGGGCTGCTGCTCAAGGTCCGGGGACGGGGAGATATCGAACTTGCCGGAAAGCTCCAGAAGGCCCTGCTGGCTCTAGCGGATGTGACGAGGAGGTGCGCGGAGGAATGATGGACCGGGCAATCGAACTGCTGGAAGAGCAGCAGCGAAAAGTGAAGGAGCGTTCCGCACCTTGGCTGGTGGCGGAGCAGCTGAAAGATATCTGCCGCCGGGAGCCGCACAGCGCAAAGATCCTGGCGCAGGACCTGGAAAACGCCTCCATGTCCATTACGGAGGCGGAGAAGAAAATCAAGGCTTTTGCGGATGGGCACAGGAGCGACGGCTTTGGCTGCGTGCTGCCCGGGGAGGCTGACGCCATCCTGCGGGAGTTCTACGGTCTTGGCGCCCCTAGGGACACGGCCACGGAAAGCGGCTCTCCGAAGATCCTCAATCTGGCGGATTTCCTGTGAGGTGCGATATGGACAAAGACTGGAAGAAAGTCGCGGAGAAATTGCCGGTAGAGCCCCGCAGTGACCTGGTAAACGATGTGCTCAGTGATATCTACGATAACGGGGATGCACTGGGAACCCCAATGCTCTTGTTCCATCGTGAACCTTTCACGCTTGCAGAACCACTCGACGAGATCATGTGCCCGGAGGCCTGGGAACGGCGCCGGCGGACGGCAAAGCACCGCTGGGGCGCCTGGTGTACCTGCACCAACTGCGGAGAGGACTTCGAGGCAGGATATTCCGACGGCGGGATCGTGCTGGAGACGGGGCCGGATGACGCAACCCGCGCCGGCTATGCGGAGCCGGGGCCGGTCTCCAACGTGTATCTGGAGGGCGAGACAGTCCTCTGCCCCAAGTGCTGGGCCGCTGTTGAGGTGACACGCCGGGCGGACCTGCGCCGGGGACGCACCTACCAGGTGCTTCAGGCGGAGGTGGTCAACGTGGAGACCTATACCGCCGTCATGTACTGGCTGGTCAGCCGGCGTTTTGACAACACCGGAGGCGATCACATCCTGTTCCTGTCCCACGCCGCTTTGCTGGTTGACGGCGACGGGCGGCTGCGGCGGTTCCGCGCCAAGCGGACCGGGAATGATGTACGGGATGTGGTCTGGCTGCCGTGCAGCTCCACCCGGGACCCGATGCAGATGCCGTACTATTCCTGGGAGGCAGCCCACCACCGCAAGATCGGCGGGTGGACGCTGGCCTATGTCCCGGATCTGGACCGGCACACCGGCGAAAAGACGGCGCTGAAGGAATACATAGTTGCCGGCGGCTGCTGGCCCGGAGCGTACCTCCACGTATGGGAGCAGCATCCGCAGGTGGAGAACCTGATGCGGCAGGGGCTCTCCGAAGCGGTAGTCAGCACGATGGATGACACGTTGGACCTTGCCGCCACTGTCCACGACCTCTGCGACGCGCCGTCCATCCCGTGGGTGGACTGGAGGGAAGTCAAGCCACACCGGATGCTGCACATGAGCAAACCGGCGTTCCGGGAAATCTCCCGAAATCATTGGGGGGCCGAGGATGTGGAGTGCTGGGACAGATACCGGCGCCAGCTCCCCAGTGCTGACGCAATGGACTTTGAATACTGCCGGAAGCGCATCGGCAGCAAGGCCGTGGGGCAGCTCCTGGAGATGGTGGCCGCCGGATGGGAAGATTTGCTCCCCCTGCCTGTGGTCCGCTATCTGGAGAAACGGGAAGCCGTTAAAGATGGCGTACAGATGCTGATTGACTACCGCAAGATGCTGCGGGACGCGGAGATGGCGGAAACGGAAGAAACCCGGTGGCCGCGCGATTTGCTGGCCGCCCATGAGCGGATCACCAAATTCTGGGCCAACCATTTCAAGGCATCGTATCAGCTGGGATTCACCAGCACATTCATCCGGTTTCGGGATCTGGAATGGACGGACGGAGATCTGTGCATCGTCCTTCCTCGTGTGGAGGAGGACCTGGTCTCCGAAGGAAAGGTCCTGCGGCACTGTGTCGGCACCTACGGCAGTGCACACTGCTCTGGGAAACCTGTGTTTTTCGTGCGGCACCGCCGCAGGCCGGAGCGGAGCTATTATACCCTGCAGATCAATATGAACGGGACGATCCCAAAGGAAATCCAGCTCCACGGATACGGCAATGAGCGCCACGGAGACCACAAGCAGTATGCCCACAAAATCCCGCGGAAGGTCCGGGAGTTCTGCGACCGCTGGGAGCGGGAGGTCCTGACACCCTGGTTTGCGGCACAACGTACAGGGGCAGAGCGGCCAGCCAAGAAAAAACAGAAAGCAGGGAGGATCGCCTGATGCGGATCGTCAAAACCGGAGACCCCTGTCCACTCTGCGGCCGCCCGGTGACCGCAGAGGACCGGGAAACGTTGGACCAGTTGACGGCCATCGCGCAGATGTTGGATCGCTTTGGCATTGACATCGCTGCGGGTGCAGCGGAGAAAGGAGAAGAATATGAGTGAGCAGGGATATGAGCGAAAAAAGGACTTTGTGAACCATGCTTTAAGCCGCTGCGTGGCGTCCATGTACCCCAACGTGTGCCGGGTGGCCTACCACACCCGGGACACCGACGAGGGTTTGCGGGAGACCGCCATGATCTACCTGGCCGGGGGCTACTCCCGGCGGGTAGACGTGACGGGGCTGGACCTGCCGGCCACCCTGGACGCCGTGCTGGCGGTGTTCCGGGAGGCGGCGTGAGATGGGCCGCTATACGGGCCGGGAGCGCCGCCAGCGGGCGCTGTACCGGCTGGCCATCGTCGTTTGGATCATCGTGCTGGCCCTAGTGCTGTGCATGGACACGGCAGGATAGGAGGCGGCTATGGAGACAGTTGACTTGATCAATGCCCTGCGGCGGATGGCTCCAGAGACCGGAGGCCTGCCCTGTCTTAGATGCGGGCATGAGCACGGCTGCAGTGTCCACGGCTGTGCTGTCATCAAGGAGGCGGCGGACCGGTTGGAAAAACGCTACCGAGGTGCTAGGGGCCATTGTAAGCCGGTGATTGCCGTAGCACCAGACGGCAGCTGGACCCGCTATGTGTCCATCAAGGAGGCGGCCCGGATCGTGGGCGTCAACCCGGCCCAGATCAGTACGGCGTGCGTTACAGGACAGCGGTGCGCCGGCCAGTATTGGAAAAAAGAGGAGGGATAAGGTGAGACCGATTGATGGTGATTACATAAGCGATGCCCTAGAGGCAGAGCTTTGCCGGGAGGGCGATGATCTTGAGGATCGGCAATGGGCCTATGGCTATGCCGCGGGAGTGAGTTTTGCAGTTCGTAAACTCGCGGAAGCCCCCACCCTCACCCCGCCGAACGAGTGGGTGAGCGTGGAGGAGAGGCTGCCAGATGCAGAGAAAGAGGTGCGACTTTTCTGTGTAACTCCCAACGGATATAAATACCAGTGTCAGGGGTTTTATGTTCCACCAGGGATGCGCCGGGATGATTCTGATTATTCCTGGGACTGGGAATGCTGCGACCAGTATGACGAAGATTCGGATGACTACTTTGTTAACCCTGGATGGTATGAAAGCAGCCATAACTGGGACGAGTATTCGGCTTTTGGGATTGCGGATAAGGTAACATACTGGATGCCCCTTCCAGAGCCGCCGGGAAAGGAGGGGTGAGGATGGACAGGAAACAGGCTGTAACGATTTTGAAGCGGAAAACCACCATCCCTGGTGATGGATACACCTGGGAGCAAATCAATGAGGCCATCGACATGGCAATTGCCGCCCTGTCCCCGCCGAACGATCCGCTGACGCTTGAGGAACTGCGGAAGATGGATGGAGAGCCAGCGTGGTGGGACGATGGTGAAGAAAGTTGCTGGGGTATTATTTCTGTTGATAGTGCTGGAATGTGGGGTGGCATCCCGTTTTTACGCGGAAGATGGAGGCAAGTAAACTTTGAATATAACATTGAAGAACGAAAAATGAGAATTTACCGCCGCCCGCCGGAGGGAGAGGTGGACACCTGATGAAATGCAGAGATTGTGAGAAATGGGGATGGGGAGACGATGAAGGGACCCCTGTTTGGGGGTGGTGCTGGAAATATACATCTTGCCCAGATCCGGATATTGATAGGAGTTGTCCGGATTTCTCCCCTAAAAAGCCGGATATCTTCACAACATTCTCCACACTCCAGGCCGAAAACAAGAAGCTGCGGGCCGAGCTGGAAAACTACCGCAAAGGCCATCGCGAAGAAGCAATCTCCACCCTCACCCCGCTGAACGAGTGGGTAAATCGAGTGAGAGAGCTTGATGAGCTTTACACAAAGCTCCAGATCATAACAGGCTTTACAGTGGAGCAACTGCTAGAAATGTTCGCCGCCGGATACACGCTGGAAAAGCCGGATTACTCAAAATCATTTGAAGAGATGGCGAGTTTGGCCGAAACCACCCCGCCGAACGAGCCGCTGACGCTGGAGGAGCTGCGGGAGATGGACGAGCCTGTATGGGTTGCCTGCAAACCCATCGAGGGCGGGAACGGGTACTGGTGTCTGTGCCAGCATGGGCATATCATCACACCGGCAGGTAGCATTTACGATGTGAAAGAAATCCCGCATTGGGTGTTCTACCGCCGCCCGCTGGAGGGAGCAGAGGACGGTAATGTCTAAAAAAACGGTTCGGTTCCCAAGTTTCAACGTATCTCTTTCGGACCCAATCGAGATTGCGAAGTATCACCTGAACGATCCAGATATCGCCATGCAGTCAAAAGTAATGGCAATCGAGAAGGTGGCAGAGATGGAAACACACAACAGCATCACGAAGAATGATCTTGTCGGTGCGCTCCGATGGATTTATGAACACTATGATCTTTTATCGGTTTTGTGAGGTGACGGCAATGTTTACGGTTGATGACGGCCTTTGCTTCCCGTGGGAGGGATTTGTCTGCTGCTAAGTAACAACGATTTGAATACCATCCAAGCTGCCTTAGATACTGGGATGGAGACCGTAATGACCCGAACTCTTGGAGATTTCCGCATCACGGTCTCCACATCCAGAGCCCCGCCTGTTTGGCATCCGTTTCTTATGCTTGCCCGTCTGGAGATTTGGGATGGGCACATATATTCTACAAAGTGGTGTGTCAGTGCGGAGGAGGTGCAGCAGTTTGCGGGGAGATAATCAGTCCTTGTGGTATTGTGTACGCCAGCGGGCAGGCCCGCTAGTTAAAGAGTGCAGGGCGCTGCGGCCACGGCTGAGCCGGTACGACTCCCGAGAAGACCGGCGGGACAAGAATGAGATTGTCCGGTCCAAGCACACCGCAGTGTGCAGGACTCAGGTGGATCGGTTGGAGCTGCGGCTGGCGGAGTTTGGCTTTCGGGGCAGCCATTATACGATGACCTGTGACGACTTCCACCTGCCGGACAGATATGATGGGATGCGAAAGATGTTCCGGGCAGCCCGGACGCGGATGCAGCGATGGCACGGCGGGCCATTCGACTGGATCGGCTGCATCGAGGGCAAGCACGGGGACCACCGGCTCCACGTACACTTACTGCTGCGGGACGAGGACTTCTCCCCGGCAGAGGTGCGGCACCTGTGGACGGCTGGCGACGTGGATGACGAGCCGGTCCTGATGCGGGAGGGCGGCTACCGGCGGCTGGCCAAGTATTTCAACAAGGAGCGGCCGGACGGATTTGTGATACCGCTGGGCAAGCACCCGTGGAGTTGCAGCCGGGGACTGAAGGCACAGATCCCGGAGCCGGAACGGTGGCGGGATGATAGCGGGCTGATTGAGGTTCCAGACAATGTGATTTGGTGCCGGAAGGGTGCCCATGAGAATGACTTCGGGGCGTACTACTACGCCAGCTATATCCTGCCGGACGGGCCGCAGTTTGGAGGACGGTTCTTTATTTAGAATCTGTCGCGCGCGTGCGCGCGATCAATCTTGAAATCTAGTGGAACGATAGGCACACACAAAAGAAAGTGAGGGAAAGCCGTTGCAAAGCACACGGAAATGTGATAGCATTATCGTAAAGGACGGATGGATAACCTGCCCGGAGTGCGGACGGAACCATCGGCTGCTGCGGATTACTCCGGAGACGGAGGCCCACGGACTGCCAGTATACTGCCGGACATGCCGGCGGGAAATCGTCCTGAATATCGAGAGAGGCCAGAGCGTCAAGCGCCAGAGCCCATGATCTACCTCAGACGGGGATGGATCGTGGCTCTGGCGTTTTTTTGTTTGCCCGGAGGTGATAGCCTGGGCCAGGCGCCTGGGCGTGTCAGATTCGGACACGGAGGGAGATCATGGGCTTTGACTATACCAGCAAGCGCTGGGAGCGCAAGCGTGCGGCCATCCTGCGGCGTGACGATTACCGCTGCGTGTGGTGCCGGCGCTATGGCCGCAACCGCCCGGCGGTGGTGGTCCATCACATCAAGCACGTGGATGAGTATCCGGAGCTGGCCTACGAGGACAGCAACCTGGTGAGCCTGTGCCAGGGGTGTCACAACAAGGCACACCCGGAGAAGGCACGGGCGGCAACGTACGGCCGCAGGTACTGATCCCCCCCCACCCAAGGACCCCCAGCCGGGGGGCCTTGGAGACCGGCGGGTGGGACTTTTTCCAATAGAGCCCCCGTATGAGACTTTTCCGGGGAGGAGGCGAGGCTTTTGGGGCGAATTGCAATCACGCGCGAAACCATTAAGGCGCAGACCGTAACGGCCATGAAAAAGATGGGCACTTTTGCTCCGGAATATGAGCCGATAATCGAGATTTATGCCGGACTGCGAGAACAATATTACCGGCTTAACGCAGAGTATGCGGACGGAAAAAGCTACCACTACGCCACGCCGACGGCCGACGGCGGCGCCAAAAAGTCCCCTCTCTCCATGACCATTGAGAGCCTGCGCAAGGACATCCTGTTGTATTCGGACCGGCTGATGCTCAACCCCAAGGCCCGAGCCGATGCCGGCAAGGGGAAACCCAAAAAATCCAGACTGGCGGAGGCGCTGAAGGATGGCCCGTAGGAAGGCGAAGCGTTTTCCCAGCTGGGCAACGGTCATGGAGTACGTGGACTCCATCCTGAAGGGTCGGAAGATCGCCTGCCCGGAGTTGGTCCAGGCGTGCAGGCGGTTCAAGCAGGATTTGGAGAATCCTGCCTGGGACTTCAATCCCCGGGATGCGGAGTTTGTGATCCGGATCATCGAAACCACCTTCGTGCATCAGCAGGGGGAGCGCCTGGACGGGACCCCGCTGCGGGGGCAGCCGTTCCTGCTGGAGCCATTCCACAAGTTTATCGTGTACAACCTGCTGGGCTTTTTCCTGGCGGGGACCAAGGAGCGGCGGTACAAGGAGGCCCTGATCTATATCCCCCGGAAAAATATCAAGACGTCTTTTGCTGCGGCGCTGGCCTGGGGCCTGGCGCTGCTGAACCGGCGGAGCGGGTCTAAGGTCTACATCGTGGCGGCGGCCCTGAAGCAGAGCCTGGAGTCTTTCAACTTCATCAACTTCAATCTGGAGCAGATGGGGGAGAAGGACAACTTCCGGGTGATTGACAACAACCAGGAGCACAGCATTCAGGGCGACCTGGGGGACGGCTCCATCTTCATCCAGGCCCTGGCGGCAAACCCGGACCGCCAGGATTCCCTGAACTGCAACGTGGCTATCGCAGACGAAATGCACGCCTACAAGACCCCGAAGCAGTACAACATCATCCGGGAGGCCATGAAGGCCTACACCAACAAGTTGATGATCGGCATCTCTACGGCCGGTGACAATGAGCAGGGCTTCCTGGGGCAGCGGCTGAAATACTGCCGCAAGGTCCTGGACGGGACCATCAGGGATGACCAGTATTTTATCTTCATGTGCTGCGCACCAGAAGGCGTCAAGGACGGGACCGTGGACTTCACGGATCCCAAGATCCAGGAGATGGCTAACCCGGCGTACGGTGTCAGCATCCGGCCGGCGGACATCCTCAACGACGCTCTGCAGGCGGTCAACGACCCGCAGCAGCGAAAGGACTTTTTCGCAAAATCGCTGAATGTCTACACCAACGCTATGCGGGCCTGGTTCGACATCGATGAGTTCCGCAAGAGCGATGCGGGCTACGACTGGACGCTGGAGCAGCTGGCCAAGCTGCCCATTGACTGGTATGGGGGAGCGGACCTTTCCAAGCTCCACGACCTGACGGCGGCGGCTCTGTTCGGCCACTACAAGGACGTGGACATCATCATCACCCACGCATTTTTCCCAGTGGTGGCGGCCCATGTCAAGGCGGAGCAGGATCAAATCCCGCTGTTCGGCTGGGCGGACGATGGATGGCTGACGCTGTGCAACTCCCCGACGGTCAACCACGCCGACGTGGTCAACTGGTTTATCGACATGCGGCGGCGGGGCTTCAAAATCCGCCAGGTGGGCCACGACCGGAAATTCTGCCGGGAGTACTTCGTGGCTATGAAAAACGCCCGGTTCAAGATCATCGACCAGCCCCAGTATTACTACAAGAAGTCCGAGGGCTTCCGGCATATCGAGGCGGCAGCCAAGAACGGAAAGCTCTACTACCTCCACAGTGAGGCCTACGAATACTGCGTGGCTAACGTGACCGCCGTGGAAAAGACGGACGACATGGTCCAGTACGACAAGATTCGGCCGGAGCAGCGGATCGACCTGTTTGACGCATCGGTGTTCGCCTGCATCCGTTACCTGGAGAACATGGAGAAATCCCAGAAGGCAAAGGAGTGGCTTGGAACGTGAGTAAGAGACGGCGGGCGCGGCCGGCGCCCAGAGAGCGCCCCCAGCAGACCCGGAGCATGGCGTGGCTGTGTGCCCCAGATACATACGACAGCCTTTGCTACCAGGGCTATGTGAGCCTGGCGGCAAATCCAGAGATCTGCGCCGGTGTGGATACCATTGCCCGGCTGGTGGGGTCTATGACCATCCACCTGATGGAGAACCAAAAGGACGGGGATGTCCGCATCCTCAATGAGCTGAGCCGCAAGATCGACATCGAGCCCAATGCCTACATGACCCGGGCGGACTTCATCCACTGGATCGTGCGGACCATGTACCTTGAGGGCAACGGCAACGCTGTGGTGTGGCCCCGTACCCGTGCGGGCATCATCCGGGACCTGCAGCCCATCCCCTCGGCCTTCGTGTCGTTCATCCCAGACGGCTGGGGCTATCAGGTAATCGTCAACGGCAAAGAGTATGATCCGGACGATGTGCTCCACTTTACCCTCAATCCGGACCCGCTGTATCCCTGGCTGGGGACGGGGTATCGGATCTCCCTGGCGGACGTGGCCCAGAACTTAAAACAGGCAGCGACCACCCAGAAGGGGTTCATGGAATCCAAGTGGAAACCGTCCCTGATCGTCAAGGTGGATGCTCTGACGGAGGAATTTTCCAGCCCGGAGGGACGCCGGGTACTGCTGGAGAGCTACATTGACACCGCCCGGGCCGGAGAGCCCTGGATGATCCCGGCGGAGCAGTTTGAGGTGGAGCAGGTGAAGCCCCTGACCCTGAGTGATCTGGCCCTGGACGCCATGGTGACGCTGGACAAGCGGACCGTGGCGGCGGTGCTGGGAATCCCGGCTTTCGTGCTGGGCGTGGGGGACTTCAGCCGGGACGCCTGGAACAACTTCATCAACACGACGATCATGCCCCTAGCCCGGAACATGGAGCAGGAGCTGACCAAAAAACTGTTATATTCGCCCGGCTGGTTCTTCCGGTTCAACTCCTGGAGCCTGTTTTCCTACTCCATCAACGAGCTGGTGAGCGCCGGTGCGGAGATGGTAGACCGGATGGCCCTGCGGCGGAACGAGTGGCGCGGCTGGGTAAACCTGCCGCCGGATCCGGAAATGAACCAGCTACTGGCCCTGGAGAACTACATCCCTGCGGAAAAACTGGGAGATCAAAATAAACTCAACGGAGGTGAGTGAGACGGAAAGAAGGTTTTCAATCCCCCGGGACGGGCAGTTCCGGACTCGGGCGGAGGACGGCAATCTCTATATTGAGGGATACTTCGCTGTCTACAATTCCCGCTATGACCTGTGGGATGGTGTCTATGAGACCATCGCACCGGGCGCCTTTGACGGGGAGACGGAAGGCGATATCCGGGCTCTGACCAACCACGACACAACGCTGGTGCTGGGCAGGACCACGGCGGGGACCCTGACCCTGCGGACCGACGAGACGGGACTGTGGGGCTCCATCATCGTCAACCAGGCAGACCAGGACGCTGTGAACCTGTACGAGCGGGTCAAGCGGGGTGACGTGTCCCAGTGCTCCTTCGGCTTTGACATCCTGGACCAGGATGTGCAGTATCAGGACGGCGAACCCACGGTGTGGATCATCCGAAAGGTCCGGCTGTACGAGGTAAGCGTGGTGACCTTCCCGGCCTACACGGACACCTCCGTAGAGGTCCGGCGCACTGAGTTCGCCGACCTGAAGAAGCGGCGCAGCGAGGCCTGGAAAGCCAAGACGCTGGCGAGACTGCGAGGCGTCCATGCGGATGCCTGATAGACAACGATTTTTTGGAGCGAAAGGAGAAAAATCATGCTGAAGATCCTGATTCTAAAGCGGCAGCTGGATGCCAAGCGGAGCGAGCTGAAAGCCTTGGAGGAAAAGGACGCAGAGTTCCAGACCAGGGAGGCGGATCTGGAGACAGCCATCGGCGAGGTGGAGCCCGGCAACGCCGAGCAGGAAGCCGCCGTCACCGCTGAGGTGGACGCCTTTGAGGCGGACAAGACTGCCCACGAGACTGCCAAGCAGACCCTGTCTGCGGACATTGAACACCTGGAGACCGAGCTGGCGGACCTGGAGCGCCAGGCCCCGGCTACCAAGACCCCGGAAAAGCGGGAGAAAGTGAGAGGTGACGTACACATGGAGACTCAGATCAACATTCGTTCCCTGCCCATGGGCCGCCGGGCCTTTGATGCCCTGCCCATGGAGCAGCGGCAGGCCATCGTAGCCCAGCCGGAGGTCCAGGAGTTCCTGAGCAAAATGCGGGGCATGAAGGGCCAGAACCGGGCAGTGACCGGCGCGGAGCTGACCATCCCTGTGGTGTTCCTGGACCTGATTTCCGAGAATATGTACCGGTACAGCAAACTGTTGAACCGTGTGCGGGTCCGCAATGTCCGGGGCGAGGCCCGGCAGACCATTGCCGGCATCGTGCCGGAGGCTGTATGGACGGAGATGTGCGGCGCCATCAATGAGCTGACATTCGTCTTTGGACAGGTGACCCTGGACGGCTACAAGGTGGCCGGATTTATCCCGGTGTGCAACAGTATGCTGGAGGACAGCGACATCGAGCTTGCCAGCTCCATCGTTGAGATGCTCTCTGAGTCCGTCGGCCTGGCGGAGGACAAGGCCATCCTGTATGGCAAAGGCGCCGCCTCCAAAATGCCTCTTGGTATCGTGACCCGCCTGGCCCAGACTTCTCAGCCTAGTGACTATCCCGCCAACGCCCCGGCGTGGGTAGACCTGCACACCACCAACATTCTGAAGATCGGCGGCAGCGGTGTCACCGGGGCGGAGTTTTGGGCGCAGCTGATGGCGGCCACCGGCGCCACCCACACAAAATACAGCCGCGGCAATTTGTTCTGGGCCATGAACTCCAAGACCTATACCACCCTGAAATCCAAGGTGATCACCTTCACCGCCACCGGCGATATCGCATCCAATATCTTCGGCGTGCTGCCCATCATCACCGGCGACGTGGATATCCTGGAGTTTATGCCGGATGGCGACATCGTGGGCGGCTACGGCGACCTGTACCTGTGGTCCCAGCGCTCCGGCATGACCATTGAGCAGAGCCGTGAGGTCCAGTTCATTCAGGACAACACGGTATTCAAGGGCAAGCAGCGGGCGGACGGCCAGCCCATCATTCCCGGTGCCTTCGTGGCCATCAACATTAACAACGTGGAAGTTACGACCACGATGACCTTTGCGGCGGACATTGCCAACGACGCGGCGCTGACGGACCTGGCTATTTCCGGCGTGACCCTCAATCCTGGGACCTTCGATCCTGATACATTCTCTTACACCGGTACCAGTTCCACTGCCTCCGCCAAAATCGAGGCCACGTCAGCCCAGGCGGGCGCCAAGGTGGCTGTCGCATTTAATGGTGAAAACGTCCGCAACGGCGGCACCGTGAAGCTGACCAACGGTGCGGGAAATGTGGTAACCGTGACGGTGACCCAGGGCAACGCCGTCCGGGTGTATACGGTGACCATCACCGCTACCATCGGCGGCTAAGCCGGCCACGTGTCCGAATCGGACACGTGGCATGACATGAAATTCAGCAAAGCGAAAGGAGATGCAGGACATGGGCGAGCAGGCAATCTTGACCGCCTTAAAGGTGGATCTGCAGATCTCAACATCTGCAATGGATACATATCTGGGGCAGCTGATTACTGCCGCCCGGTCCTACATCTCCCAAGAGGGCATCACCCTGACTGAGAGCGTAGATGACGGGATGCTGGTGGAGATGTATGCGGCGTATCTCTATCGCCGCCGGCGCGAGGAGAACGTGCAGATGCCCCGGATGCTGCGGTGGGCGCTGAACAACCGCCTGTTTTCGCAGAAAGCGAGGAGGACCTGATGGACGATGTGTTGGTCCTGGTGCAGCCGCAGCTGGCCCAGAATGCCATCGGTGATTTTGTGCCGGCCGGGCCTCCACTGACACAGCAGATATTCGGCTCCATCAGCTCCATCAACCGTGCGGAGTGGTACAGCGCGGGCCAGGAAGGCCGAAAGCCTGAGCTTGTCTTTACTACCCCGATCATCAATTACAGCGGTCAGCCGGAGGCGGAATACCGCGGGAAGCGATATAGCATTTACCGCACCTATCTCCGCAAGGGGTCCGATGAGATGGAGCTGTATCTGGAGCGAAAGGTGGGGGTGCAAAATGAACATCAGAGCTGAGGATCTGGTGGATGCCGTCACCGAGGAACTTGATATATATGCCAGCGAGGTCGCTGGTGCGGTCAAAAAAACCGTAACCGCCGTGGCAAAGGAAACCGTGAAGGTGGTCAAGCAGAAGAGCCCCTCGGCATCCGGTGCCTACAAAAAGTCATGGGCGCAGAAGAAAACCTATGACAACGCCGGCAGTATCCAGATCACTGTATACAACCGCAAGCACTACCAGCTGACGCACCTGCTGGAAAACGGTCACGCCAAAACGAACGGGGGACGGACGCGGGCTTTCCCGCATATCGCCCCTGCGGAGGAGTTCGCTGAGCGTGAACTGGAGCAAGAGCTTCGGAGGAAATTGGGGGAAGGAAGTCCATGAGCCTGGAGGAAATCAAAAAATTGCTGGAAACGGCCGGCCTTCCGGTGGCTTACCGGGCGTTCCCTGTGGGAAATGCCCCGCCACTCCCCTTTGTTTGCTATCTGTTCTCCAGCACGAACAATTTTAATGCTGATGATGCGGTTTACCAGGTTATCAACCGCATCAGCATTGAACTGTACACGGAAAGCAAGGACCTGGAAGCAGAAAATGCGGTAGAGGCTGCTTTGAAGGGCCTGTGCTGGGAAAAGTCTGAGGAATACCTGGATGACGAGCAATGCTATGAGATCATATACGAAATTGAGGTGTGACAATGCCTACCAATACTCCTAACAAGGTCAAATACGGCCTCAAAAATGCCCATTACGCGCTCCTTACCATCGCCGAGGACGGAACGGTTACATACGGGAAACCCATCCCCATTCCCGGCTCTGTCAGCCTGACCATGGACGCTCAGGGCGACACGTCGACATTCTATGCCGACAACATGGCGTATTTTGTAACCGCTGCGAATGATGGTTACTCCGGCACTTTTGAGGTTGCGCTGATCCCCGATCAATTCCGTCAGGATGTGCTCAATGAGACCATGGACGAGGCCGCGCAGGTGCTGGTGGAGAATATCAACAACCAGACAAGTCCCTTTGCTTTGCTTTTTGAGTTTGACGGGGACAAGAAGGTAACCCGCCATGTGCTGTACAACTGCACATGCACCCGTCCCAGCGTATCGGGCGGTACCACGACCAACACCAAAGAGCCGTCTACCGAGACGATGAATCTGACGGCCTCTCCCCTGCCCAACGGCAATACAAAGGCCCGGACAACGGTGGACACACCGGCTGCCCAGTACGCAGGCTGGTATGACGCGGTATGGCAGCCGCTTGGAGAACTGGTGGTGACCAGCGCCGCTGGCGCGACGTCTGGCAAGACAGCTCTGACAGTCGCTCCGGAGCTGACCCGCGGGAACAGCTATAAGTATCAGACTTCCGCCTTTGTGGCGCTCCCCGCCTATGGGCAGGTACTCAGCGAGGGATGGACCGACTGGGACGGCAGCGAGGAGATCACCGCCACCACCGGCCAGCAGATCGCTGTGGTGGAGGTCAATGCCGACAAACAGGCAATGGCCGGCGGCGTTGCCAAAGTCACCGCTAATGCTGGAGGCTGATTATGGAGAAAACGATTGAGATCGACGGCCGCCCGGTGACATTCCGGGCAACTGCCGCAATCCCCCGATTATACAGGCTGCGCTTCCATCGGGATATCATGCAGGACATGGCCTTCATGCGCAAAGAGATTCTCAAGGCTCAGAAGGAGAAAAAGAGCGTCCCTGTGGACATCCTCACGCTCTTTGAGAATGTGGCGTTCCTGATGGCCAAGCACGCGGACCCCAGCCTGGAGGCAAATACTGTGGAGGAATGGCTGGAGACCTTCAGCTCCTTCAGCATCTACACAGTATTCCCTGTGATTTCTGAGCTCTGGCTGGAAAATGTCCGGACCCTTGTGGAGGCTAAAAAAAAACAAGGCCGATAGACCGGCCAATGACCACCGCCCTGTTCCTGCTGCGGGCAGCACAGATGGGCTTATCCATGTCAGACCTGGACTTGCTCACGATTGGAATGGTCTGGGACATGATGACGGAAGCCGCCAATGACCACTGTACGTACGAGCAGCTCCCGACACAGGACGATTTTGACAGCTTTTAAGGAGGTGTCCCGTTTTGGCAAGCAGAATCAAAGGCATCACCATTGAGATCAACGGTGACACCACAAAACTCAGCCAGGCACTTCGCGAGACCGATACGCAGCTGTTTGATGTGCAAAAAAACCTGCGGGATGTAGAGCGGCTCCTGAAGTTGGACCCCACCAATACAGAGCTGCTTGCACAGAAGCAGCGGCTTCTGGCGGAGCAGTCCGCCCTCGCAGCCGACAGATTGACACAGATGGAGGAGGCATCCGAACATCTCGACAGCTCTCTGAGCCAGAGCCAGCTGAATGATTTCAACCTGGAGCTGGATTTGACGCGGGCCCGGGCTTCCCTCGCGGAGCAGGAACTCCGGGATTTTGAGCAGAGGCTGAACGATGTGGATGACTCCGCGGAGGACTCTTCGGACAGTCTGAACGACGTGGGCGATGCCGCAGACGGGATGGACGATGGCTTTTCCCTGGCGGACGGGGTCATTTCCAACTTTGTGGGCGGCGCAATGACCAAGCTGCTGGATATTGCGCTTCAGGCCGCTGAGGCCATCTGGAATCTGGACGAAGCCACGGAGGAGTACCGGGAATCCATGGCCCTGCTGAATACCGCGTTTGAGACCGCGGGATTCACTTCGGACACGGCGAAGCAGGCCTATGAGGGCTTTTACACGATTCTCGGAGATACGGGGCAAGCCACAGAGGCGTCTCAGCTACTAGCTCAGCTTGCCACAAACGAACAGGATGTGGCAGAGTGGATCGACATTGCCGCAGGCGTCTATGGCACCTTTGGAGAATCCATCCCAATTGAATCGCTGATTGAAGCGGCCAATGAAACGGCCAAAACCGGACAAGTTACCGGAACCCTGGCGGACGCCTTGAATTGGGTCGGGTTGAGTGAGGAGGAAGTAAATAGCCAGCTATCTATGCTGAATGACGAGAGTCTCCGCGCTCGGCTATTGATGGACACATTATCTAATACATACAAGACCGCCAGCGATTCCTTCTACGAAAACAGCGATGCTATTCTTGAATCCCGGCAGGCTCAACTGGAGATGGACGATACTCTGGCCACGCTGGGACAGTCTGTTGCGGACCTCAAAACAAAGTTAGCTGAAGCTTTTGGACCAAGCGTTTTGGAGTTGATAACTGCCATTGCGGATGTGCTCGAAACGCTATCCCCCATCATCGATATCATCCTGAAGGCGATTACTACTGTTATTGAGGCAGTAGCAGACCTAATTGGACTACTGGCGGATGCGGTGGGTTGGCTCCTTGATCTGCTGGGCCTTGGCGGGAAAGGCGGAGATATTGAGGTCACAACATCCGGTTCCGGGAGCCGTACCATGGCGGACGCTTCGACTTACAGCATCCCCGCATTTGCGTCCGGCGGCGTGATCCCGCCAAACAATCCTTTCCTGGCCGTCCTGGGCGATAACCGGCAGGAGCCGGAGGTGGTTGCTCCCTATTCCACCATCAAGCAGGCCGCCCGGGATGCCATGGCCGAGCGTGGGGGGACTGGGCAGATCACCATTGTGCTGCGGGCAGCCGATGGATTTACGCGGAACCTTGCCTATTCGCTGGATCAGGAGTCCGCCCGGCAAGGCGTGCGCCTGGTCAGCACAAAGGGGGTATGAGCGTGCAGGTTATCATGGATGGTGTATCTTACCGGCTCAATGTGCGCTATGAGACCCTGGGGCGCTCTTTCCGGCTGGACGAAGGCCAAAACGCCGGGAAAATGCTTTCCGGAGACTACACTAGAGACCTTATGGGCACCTATTACGATTATTCCATGGTGGTGGATCCGGACCCCAGATTTCCGGCCGACTACGATGCCTTTTTCGATGCAATTTCAGCTCCAGTCAAAAGCCACAGCCTTACCCTGCCGTATGGGCAAAGCACCATCACCTTTGGCGCCATGGTCTCCGTAGGTACAGACCTCTATCAGGGGAAGGTGGCCAACCGCACACGCTGGGGAGGCCTGCAGGTACAGTTCACGGCCAAAAAGCCGCAGAGGACGCCTACATGAATCAGATTATTTACAGTAAATGGGTGTTTGAGGATGACGACATCCGCTCCGCGCAGATCTACCGCGCCACGTCCCTGATCGCGGACAGCTTGGAGCCCAACACCTTAAACGCCACAGTCCGGTGCAGTGACAGCAGCATCCTCGAATTCGAGCAAGATACCCGGCTGACTTATGTCCACAGCACAGATCTGCCGGCCTATTTTTACATCCAGGACATCACCCGTACCGGTCCGGACGAGTACGCAATATCCGCGATGTCCGCCATTGGGCGGCTCATCCATGGGGAACAGCACTATGGCGGCATCTACACCGGACAGACCGTGGGACAGGTTATCCCAGAAATCTGCGGCCCGGTGCCCTGCGTCGTCAAAACAAATCTGCAAGACGTACAGATATATGGTTGGCTGCCAATCGCATCCCGCCGGGACAATCTGGCGCAGGTCCTGTTTGCCGTCGGCGCATGGATCAGGGATGATCTGGATGGAGTCCTCCACATTGAGCGACTTTGGGACGGGTATACCGCCAATATCACGCAGGCGCAGATCTACCAGGGTCCCAGTATGTCCTACGGGGCAAAGGTCACGCAAGTGGTTGTCACAGAGCACCAGTACGTTCAGGGGGGAGAGGAGGTCACGCTCTTTGAGGGACAGTCCCAGCAGGGCGATATCATCACATTCTCCGAGCCCGCGTACAACCTTCGTGCCTCTGGGTTCAGCATTTTGGAGAGCAATGCCAACTATGCCAAGATCACGGCTGGAAATGGCACACTTATAGGCTCGGCCTATATCCACAATACCCGCCAGGTCTCAGCTGATGTCTCCCAGGCAGCAGAGCCCAATGTGGTGACTGTATCGGACGCCACGCTGGTGTCCCTGGTCAACTCCTCCGATGTGGCCCAGCGTCTGGCGCAGTATTACGCCTGCCTGGCCACTTTTGACGGAGACATCCTGCCGGGGCAACAGCTGGATGGCAATGTGGTCGGCATCTATGATCCGTTTGACCGACAGATGGTCCAGGCGTGCCTCAAGAGCCTGGACATCAAAATATCGGGAACGCTCAAGGCCACCGTGTCTGCACTGGTGGGATTCAAGCCGCCGCAGGTGGATGACTCCCAGACGCTGGATGAGCGCATCGTGCTCACCGGGTCGGGAACTTACCAAATCCCGGCTGGGACTACTTTGATCCGCTATGTTTTGATTAGCGGGGCCCAGGGAGGACATTGCGGACAAAAAGGCGGGGATGTCGGCACGTCGCCGTCCGTATCCTGGTCTGATCCTACGTGGGGGGACCAATACCGAGGCTGCGGATTGGCTGACGGCGGTGTGGGCGGAGAAGGCGGCGCTCCGGGTGCAGGCGCCAGGATCCTCGAAGGGACCCTGGATATCTCTGATATAGCATCCATCCCGTACAGCTGCGGCTTAGGTGGCCTGGGTGCTGCCTATGACCCGGATGATCCGGATGGCGCTGCCGGCAGCGACACAGAACTCGGCGCTGCAACCACAGCTGGAGCACAAGCCCCGGAGGATGGATACACAGATCCCATCACCGGGGAAAAATACGGAGGAATCGGTGACCAGGGAATCCCCGGAGGCAAGGGCGCGGGGAAGGCGGCCGAAGTCACAACCGTTGACGATGAGACAGTCCAGCTCTTTGATCCTGCGGAAAGTGTCACCGACGAGGACGGCAATACCTGGAGCGGTGGCTTGACCGAAACCGAAGCGGATGCTCCGGATCGTGTGGCTATGGAGATGCGGGAGAATGATGGGGCCCGCATTTGGTATAGCCGGGGCTTAGGGGCAGGCGCGGCCGCTGGTGCAAACGGCAGCGGGCCGGGTCCAGAGGCATCCGTCTCTGTGCGCTCGTCTTCGATTGTAGCAACTGCTGCATCTGGTCTGGATGGAGCGACGCCGGCCCTGACACCCAAAAAGCCTGCCCAGTATGGCAAAGGCGGCCGCGGCGGTTATGGCGGCGGTGGTGCCAGCTCAGGAGGCCTTGCCATCGGCTCCACAGATTCCTCGGATTACACGGTTTCAATCACTGCCGGAACCGGGGGGCTCGGCGGTAATGGCGGTCCTGGGGGCCCTGGCGGAGATGGCTGTATCATTCTGTATATCAGCCGCGCCATCCCGCAGGAGAGCGGCCCGCTGGTGACCTCAGATGCAAAGTGGTTTTTGGACAAGCATGGCAGGAGATTCATCACCTGAGGAGGTTACCAAATGGCAATAACGATTGAAGAACTCGCTGCAAAAGTTGCTGAACTCGAACAGCAGATGGCAACAATTCCGCCCCCGCCCACCGAGTATTACACCAGTGCTTACAGCGGGGAAGAAATCGACGCGGCAATCAAAAAAGTAAATGACGGAATAGTCGGAGGTGTGTCCTCCTTCAACGGCCGGACTGGCGCGGTGCTGCCCCAGGCCGGGGACTACAACGCCACACAGATTCCAGTGAGCGGGGATCCGGAGGCGGAGAACGTTGCAGCGGCTTTGGCTAATAAGGCGCCCGGAGGGTTTGGGCTAGGCGAACAATCCAAAGAACTTACCTCTGATGATGACCTAAACGCCATCCAGGCAAATGGCTGGTATCGGTGGGGCTCAAGCGCTCCGCAAAATGCTCCTAATATGTCACCAGGAAACGGTGATTCAGGCTACATATTTGCGCGTGTTGCAAACTATGATTCCCAAAATGTCCTACAGGAATATTGGTCACTTAACCAAGGCGCACAAAATAAAGCACATCGCATCTGTAGGAATGGCGTTTGGGGGCCACTCGAATGGATCA
>NZ_KI271718.1:73702-75915 GCF_000469445.2 Oscillibacter sp. KLE 1745
ATGGCGTTTGGGGGCCACTCGAATGGATCAATCCCCCCATGCAGTTAGGCGTCGAGTACCGGACCATAGAGCGGTATCAACAAGTACCGATCTATACAAAAGCGGTCAATTTCGGGACTGCGCCAAATGCTACATCAAAGACTGTGGAGCATGGCATTACAGGCTTCAACCAATGTGTGGATGTAAGCGGAATTTTGGGTGGAGCGAATCTGATAGGCCATAAAAACATTGTCGGGATACTAGTAAACGCATCCCAAATTACGATTGAGGCGGACGCCGATCTATCCAGAAGCAATGTATACGTCATCCTCAAATACACAAAGACTACCAGCTAAGAGGAGGGCACCATGAAGATCATCAAATATCAGCTTGCGACAGAGATCAACCACGGCACTCCTGAGGAGCCGGACATCGAGACGGTGCTCTCCGGTGTTACGATGCCTTACACAGATTCAAATTACGCCATCGCCCAGGCGGAGGCATGGCAGGGTGAAGTTACTGTGGAGGAGGTGCCGGAAACCGCGGAGGAAATTCGGGCGCGGCGGGACAAACTGCTGGCAGACACGGATTGGACGCAGACCCTTGACGCCCCCATCGACGCCGCCACGCGGGAGTCCATGCGTACATACCGGCAGGCCCTGCGGGATGTGCCACAGCAGGATGGCTTCCCTGCGGATATCCAGTGGCCGGAGCTGCCGGAGACCGTCAAGGCTGCGCCGGGCCCGGTGGATACAGCATTCGATGTGCTGATTGGAGGTGACGCTGATGCGTAAGGTCAGAGCATTGAAGATGCGCCGGGCGGCGCTGCTGTCGGCGCAGGGAGCCACGGATGCGCAGGCGCTTACCTTGCCCTCCCTGTATCCGGAGTGGGCCGCAGGTGTGGCTTATGGAGGCGAAGGGGAGCCGTGTATTGTCCGTCAGCCTGGGACCTCGCAGCTGTACCGGATCAATGAAAGAAAGGCCCACACGTCTCAGGCGGGATGGGAGCCGGCGTCCACGCCCTCTCTATGGACCGCCATCCAGGGCAGCGAGACCGGGACAAAAGACGACCCCATCCCGGCTGTGCGCGGGATGGAGTATGAGTACGGCCTATATTACAAGGACCCGGAGGACGGCAAGACGTACCTTTGCGCCCGCACCGGCGAGGCAGAGGGCGGCAAGGTGATCCTCCAATACCTGCCCCATGAGCTGATCGGGCAGTATTTTGAGGAGGTACCGGCATGAACACAGAAGTAATCTGCGCCTTGATCGCTGGGGCGGCTACCGTGCTGGCGGCCATTGCGGAGCGACGGAGCCGCCTGAGCGCCAAACGGGCGGAGGTCCGTGCCCAGCGCCGGGAGAAAGAGAGCAGATTGGCCATGGACCTGATGTACGCCAACTGCTCCCTGTCCCTGACCACCGCCAAGAAGCTGGCGGGGATGCACACCAACGGCGACGTGGAAGAGGCCATGGAGGCCGCTCGCAGCGCGCAGGAGGCGTATCAGGACTTCGCCCGGGACGAGGCGGCGCACCAGTTCAGCAAAGTTTAATACCGGCACCAGCCGGAAATTTGAAAGGAGTACATACCATGAAAAACCTGGAGGACATCCTGCATGATTACACCAGAGGGGACAAGCCCCTGGACGAGACCAACCAGGAGCTGAAGGAGCTGGATTGCGGACTCCAGCTTGACCCCGCCCGCAATCTCATCTCCGCTCAGGAGCTGGCGGAGACATGTGTGGGCGAGACCCCTGCTGAGGCCAACGGATGGGGGATTCTGGACCACGGTGTGGGTAGTCTGGAAAAGGTCCATGTGGTGAATGGCCGCACTGTGGACGTGGACATGGGACAGGAGGCCGCCTATGTGTACATTGGCGGTCACAAGTACCGCCTGCGGGGCGACGTGCTGACGGAGGAGGACTAAGATGGAGCTGCTGAAAAAGCGGGCAGCCAACCTGCTGGCAGTCAAGAGCATTGTGACGATTGTGCTCACATGCGTCTTTGCTTATCTGGCCGTCACCGGCCACGTGACCACAGATCAGTTCTTGACTGTGTTTACTGTGGTGATTGCCTTCTATTTCGGCACACAGGCGGAGAAGCGGAGCTCCCAGGCAGAGGGTATTGCTGATCTGCATGGTGGAGCGATTGTCCTGCCGGAGCAGGCAACGGCTCAAGGCGAAGAAAAGCAGGCATAATATGGAGCGGCAGGCGGGGCGACCCTGCCTGCCGCTGTC
>NZ_KI271718.1:76015-79962 GCF_000469445.2 Oscillibacter sp. KLE 1745
CCTGCCGCTGTCGATAAGGAGGCAATCTATGCAGTTTGCGGCAACCTACCCGCTGGCGCAGATCCGGCGGGTGCAGATCTACAACAACATCAAGCGGTACCGGGAGACGGAGCTGGACAAAATCCTGCAGGAGACCGGCGGCAGCTTTGTGTTCGGCGGGCCGATCTTCCTCAGAGATTTGTCTGCCTGCTGCCACCTGAGGGGAGACGGCGTGGTGTACGGCGCGCCGGACTACCATGTGTGGGGCATGGCATGGGGCACCGACGCGCAGGACTATGCCATGGAGCGGCTGCCCTGTGAGGCGGACAACTATGTGGAGTGCGTGGCCCTCGTCGTGGAGGGGGAGCCGCTGGCGGCGCCCCACTATCAGCCGGACATGGGCGGCAGGCGGCCCCGCCAGGCCATCGGCACCAAGGAGGGGCGGTTTGCCTATCTCGTCACCCAGACGCCCTACACCCCGGAGGAGCTGCGGGACGTGCTGGCGGCCGCCGGCTGGGACAGTGCGGTGATGCTGGACGGCGGCGGGTCCGTGTGCTACCGGGACCGGGCGGGCAACGGCTTTGTTTGTGACGCGGACCGGGTGATCCCCTACTATCTCGTGGTCCACTTGGCGGACGATGTGTCCGAATCTGACACCACCGGCGGGCAGTATGTGGTGACGGCCCAAAGCGGCCTTAATATCCGCAAGGGGCCGGGCACATCCTTTGACAAGCTGGGAGGCTATTCCTACGGCGCCGTGGTGGCCGTCCAGTCCGTCCGGGACGGCTGGGGACAGACGGACCGGGGCTGGGTGTCCATGGACCACCTGCGGCCCGTGGAGGCCGCAGAGGGGGGCCTGGTGACCGATACGGGACTGCGGATCATTCAGGACTTCTTGCCGTCCGGAGCCGACAACCGGCCGGGCGGAAGCAATCCGGACACCTATATCACCATCCACGAGACCGGGAACTTTGCTAAGGGCGCCGATGCGGCGGCCCACGCGGCGTACTTGAACAGTGATGCCGGCGAGCGGGCTATGGTGAGTTGGCACTATACCGTGGACGACCACAGCATCTACCAGCACCTGCCGGACAATGAGCGGGCCTACCACGCCGGGGACGGCGGCAGCGGCCCGGGCAACGCCACCAGCATCGGCGTCGAGATCTGCGTGGATGCCGGCGGGGATTTTGAGCAGGCCAGGGTCAATGCGGCGGCGCTGGTGCGGCTGCTGATGGAGCGGCACGACATCCCGCTGGACGGGGTGGTCCAGCACAACCGCTGGAACGGCAAGGACTGCCCAAAGACAATTCGGGCCACAGCAGGCGCCTGGGAGGCGTTTCTGGCCCTCTGCGGCGGCCAGGGGTCCCAGGACACGGACCCGGAGCTGGAGGCCGCTGTGGACGCGCTGGCGGCCGCCGGGATCATTGATAGTCCGGAGCGTTGGATGGCGCTGGACTTCACCGCGAACTCGGTCCGGCTGCTGCTGATCAAGATGGGGCGGTATGTGACGCACTGAAAGACTAAATCGGGTTCGGCAACTTTGCCGGACCCGATTTTCATGTGGGCGGAATTGGGGCTAGGGGGATTCCCCCCCTGCAGGCGTGCGGATGTACATCCGTGCTATGCTTGCAACCTCATCGATAGAGATGCCAGGAAATTATGTTTTGACCGCTTAAAAAGACGTCACTCTCACGTTACTACCACGCGCACAGAATTGGAAATTACAAAAATCCCCGGAGCACTACAGCTCCAGGGATTTCAGCTGGTGACCCGTCGGGGATTCGAACCCCGGACCCACTGCTTAAAAGGCAGTTGCTCTGCCTGCTGAGCTAACGGATCACATGGTATTCTATTTCGGCCGTCCAATGCGGGCGGGCTGGAAAGTCTTGGCTGGGACGGCTGGACTCGAACCAGCGGATGAGGGAGTCAAAGTCCCTTGCCTTACCACTTGGCGACGCCCCAATGGAAAGGAAAACAGGGGACCGGGGTGACCCCGATCCCCTCTTTTGTGGGGTGGGAGATGGGACTCGAACCCACGACACCCGGAACCACAATCCGGTGCTCTAACCAACTGAGCTACACCCACCACATATCGAGATCCTAAACAGGATGCGTGCTGACCGACCGCCCCGGAAGGAGTTGGTACGCCAGAAGGGACTCGAACCCCTGGCCTACTGCTTAGAAGGCAGTTGCTCTATCCAGCTGAGCTACTGGCGCGAATTTGATTGGAGCAGGTGACGAGAATCGAACTCGCATCCCCAGCTTGGAAGGCTGGTGCCCTGACCATTGTGCTACACCTGCGTCTGCCCTCCGTGGAAATCGTCAGCTTAGATATATTACCATGGACAAGCCCATCTGTCAAGCGGAAACCCGCAATTTTTTTCTAAGATTGTCCTGTGCCACCAGCCAGCGCCAGCCAGGCGGTGAAAAGGCACCCTCCATCTGCGGCTCCGGACAGGGATAAGGGGCCGGCCAGCCGCTCCGGGTGCCACTGGACACCCCACACCGGCAGGGACTGGTGGATGACCGCCTCCACCGTGCCGTCTATGGCCCATTGGACCGCCCGCAGTCCCTGCCCCAGCCGGTCTGCCGCCTGATGATGGGCGCTGTTCACCACCAAGGTCTCTCCGAAAAGGTCCTGCAGGGGAGAGGGGGCTGTCCGTACCCGGTGGAGCCGGTCCCGACCCGCCGCCTGGCTGTGGCCGGGCAGGTCCTGGATCAGTGTGCCTCCGAAAAACACGTTCAGCACCTGCAGTCCCCGGCAAATTCCCAGAACAGGCTTTTTCTCCATAATGAACTGCTCCAGCAGGAACAGCTCTCCCGCGTCCCGCTCTGGCTCCAGCCCCCGGCTGGCGGTGTTTGCCTGGCCGTAGCGCCGGGGCTCCATATCGCCGCCGCCGGGCAACAACAGGGCGGCACACCGCACCGCATCCCGCAGATCCGGAGAGGCCAGGGGCCGTCCACCTGCTATCTCCAGCGCACGCTCGTAATTGATGTACTGGCCCGGCAGGCCCCAGAGAAACACTGTTGGACGCAAGGCGATCCCTCCTGTCAAATATCTCAGGCCCATTCTATCCGGGCAGCACGTCCAGAGTTCCGCCCGGTGGTTAAAAGCGGGGCGGAGAGAAACGAACGAAAAGTTAAAAGGTTTTCCTTGAAACTTTCCCGAAAATATGCCATAATAAAACCGCTTCCCGTCTCGCAGGACGGAACTGTACAGGGTGGCATCGAAGTGGTCACAACGAGCTTGACTTGAAATCGTCACTCATAAAGGCGTGATGGAAAACTGCAAATCCTTGTGCTGCAAGGGGGCTGCTGATTTCAAAAAAAGTCCGGAAAGTGCAAACAGGATGCTCACAGTTTTTCCAAAAAAGTGAATCGCAGGTTGTAAATCGGACGACCGATTTTCAATAAATGGAGGTGTACCCAAGTGGTTGAAGGGTCCGGATTCGAAATCATGTAGAGAATTCGGAAAAATCGCATATTCATCCATGGAGACGTATCGAAGTGGCCGTAACGAGCTTGACTCGAAATCATGTAATCCATTCATAAAAATTGCATATTTTCACACGGAGACGTATCGAAGTGGTCGCAACGAGCTTGACTCGAAATCAAGTTGTCCGAAAGGGCACGTGGGTTCGAATCCCACCGTCTCCGCCAGGAAGTCCTTGAAGCGCAACGCTTTCAAGGACTTCTGTTTTTTCTCGAAGATTTCTCAATTCCCATCGTCAGCGGCAAAATGGTGCCCATGGTGCCGAGGTTTGTGGTGCCCAGCCAGTGAATGAGATATTCGGGATTTTCCTGCTGTGGTGCCCGAATGGTGCCCGTCACCTCAAAAGCGGCTTATAAAACGCTATATCAAAATACGTGAGTTCTCCACAGTTCGAGAGAACGCAAAAAGAGATGCGCAGCACTGCAGTGCTGCGGCAAGTGCGGAGATGTGCGCGATGCGTGAGCATCGCGCACAT
>NZ_KI271719.1:0-1592 GCF_000469445.2 Oscillibacter sp. KLE 1745
CTAAATTATCGTTTATCTGTCGATTGACATCTATCTTCTGATCAAGCATATATAGGTATTCTACAATCCTCTTTTGCTCAACGAGAGTAGGTAGAGAGAGTGTTATGGCATTCAAGTTCGCTTGAGATAATTTTGGCTGAGCTGAACCGGTGACATATCCAGATAAGTCCATGCTGTTTATCAAATAGCAAAGGAATCGGGTGTCACTCTGTTCGTTTCCTTGCACAATATGTGCATGGTTGTTGACCCAAAATTGTCCGTCAACAACCTGCGCAATGTTCTGCTTTTTTGATTTTAGATTCTCACCATCCTCTGCAATTAGTAGATATGTACCATCATAGATATAATCATCAACATGGTCGATCACTCCTTGCGCACCATAATAACGAAACGTGCCTTGCCTTTTTTCGCGTTGTGCGCTGGAAAGAGGTATTCGTTTCTTGTCAAAGTTGATAGTCACTTCATCAAATCGGTATTTCTTGGTTTCCATATTTGCACTCCTAACCGATATATTTTCTATGTGCCAGCTTCACATTCTGTTGTTTCACCATTGCATAGTGCATGGTGGTGTCGATTTTCTGATGTCCTAAGAGCTGCTGGACTTGCTCTATGGGCATTCCTTTGTCTATGGCAGTAGTAGCCAGTGTCCGCCTGAACTTGTGAGGGTGAACCTTCGGGATATTCAGACGCTTTCCCAGCTCCCGAAGACGTGTCTCCACACCGCCGATCATCAGCCGGTCAAACGGGGCTTTTAGCGAAACGAACAATGCGGGATTTTCATCTGTTCTGCCCTCAAGATAGTTTTGAAGGTGAATCTTCGTCCTTGCATCGAAGTAGACCAGTCGTTCTTTATTGCCTTTGCCGACAACAACGCATTCGCGTTCGTTGAAGTTGATGTCTTCGCGGTTTAGCGTGACCAGCTCACCAACACGCATTCCAGAGGAAGACAGAATATCAATCATCGCCAAGTCTCGTGCCGTTGTGCAGTTGTCACGCATCAGCTCTAATGCTTCATCGGTGTAGGTGTCCTTGACCACCTTTGCAGTCTTGACTTTATGAATCCGGCGTACCGGACTTTTCACAATGAAATCCTCATCTTCAAGCCATGAGAAGAAGCTGGACAGGATCCGGCGGATGTTGTCTATGGTCACTTTGCTCGACCTACGCTGAATTTGATAGCTTGTCAAATAGCGGCGCAAATCATCTGTGGTGATCTGTTGTACAGCCTTTCCGACTCCGGCAATCAGAGCCTCAATCGTCTTCCGGTAGTAGCTCAGGGTTTTCTCCGAGCAGCCTTCGATCCGCTTTGCCGTGATAAATGCTTCGACTGCATCCGTCTCTTCTGCCGCTGGAATTGCGCTGCCATCATAGGTTATCGTTGCCCCTTCCAATGTCTCAGCCATTGCATCCCGAAGGTGCATGAGCTGTTCGTTGTTGAGATACGGCAGCATTTTTCGCTGTATCTCCGCGATAAGTTGTTCTGTCATTGTCGTGTCTCCTTTCGAGGTAAGAGAACGACATTCAGTGGCAGTCCCTTTTGTAAAACTCTCGCCACTGGTGAGAGTTATTAAGACGGTAAACGATAATTTAGC
>NZ_KI271720.1:0-20807 GCF_000469445.2 Oscillibacter sp. KLE 1745
TCATTTTCCTCTTGACTTTTTATAGCTGGTCTTTTTAAATATAAAATGTACGCTGTGCCCCGGCAGATGCCGGGGCACGATCTGTTTTTATCTTCGGGGCTTGGGGGCGTTGACGCAGGTGCTGTGGCACACGTGGGCCGCCTCCATCACCACCTCGCTGACCGTCGGGTGGGGATGAACGGTGCGGCCAATCTCCGTCACCGTGCCTTCGCACTCCATAACCGCAGCCACCTCGGCCGCCAGGTCCGTGGCCCGGGGGCCGATGATGTGGAAGCCCAGGATCTCATCCGTGGCCTTGTCGTAGACAAACTTGGCGAAGCCCTTGTTCTCGCCCATGGTCAGGGCCTTGCCGTTGCCGGAGAGGCTGAATGTCCCTACGCCTACATCCCGGCCGGTGGCCCGGGCCTGCTCCTCTGTAAGGCCCACCATGGCGGTCTCGGGATTGCAGTAGACGCAGGAGGGGATGCGCTCATAGTGCAGTTGCTTGCAGGGTTTTCCGGCGATGTGGTCCGCCACCAGCAGGCCCTGGGCGGAGGCTACATGGGCCAGCTGCATCTTGCCGTTGATGTCGCCGATAGCGTACACGCCGGGTACATTGGTGCGGCAGAGACCATCCACTTCCACAAAGCCCTTCCGGTCCATTTTCACGCCGATGGTGTCCAGGCCAATGCCCCGGGTATTGGGGGCTCGGCCGCCGGCCATCAGCACCACGTCGCCCTCCACAGTGCCCTTGGCGCCATCCTTGACAGAGGCGTAGTGGACCTTCAGGCCGTCCTCGATAGACTCCACCTTCACACCCAGCACCAGCTCCACACCGCAGGACTTCAGCTCCGCTTCCACGAAGCTGGTGACATCCTTGTCCAGGGGCCCCAGCAGCCGGTCCAGCATCTCCACAATGGTGACCGGAACGCCCAGGCGATAGAAGAAGGTGGCGAATTCCACGCCGATGACGCCGCCACCCACAATGATGATGTGCTTGGGGCACGTGGTCATGTTCAGCAAGCCGGTGGAATCCACCACACCGGGCAGGTCCACGCCGGGAACGGGGATCCGGGCGGGGCTGGAGCCAGTGGCCACGATCAGGTGGTCGCAGGTCAGGTCCTCACCGCCGGCCAGATGGACCGTTTGTCGGTCCGTCAGGGTGGCGTGGTCGGCGAACACCGTGACGCCGTGGCTCTTCTCCAGGAAGGCCACGCCGTTGCTCAGCTGCTTGGAGACGGCGTTCTTCCGCTCGATGATTTTGGCGTAGTCGAAGGTGACGTTGTCGGCGCTGACGCCGAAGGGGGCGCCGTTTTTGGCGTCGTGATAGATATCGGCGGAGTGGAGCAGCGTCTTGGTGGGGATGCACCCCCGGTTCAGGCAGGTACCGCCCAGCTCCGCCTCCTCCACCAGGGCGGTCTTCAGGCCGTTCTGGCTCAGGCGGATGGCGCACTCGTAGCCGCCGGGGCCGCCGCCCACGACGATGGCATCAAATTTCTGCATAGGCGCCTCCTCAGATCAGCAGGATGGGATTCTGCAGATAGCTCTTCAGCTTCTGCAGGAATTTGGCGGCCTCGGCCCCGTCGATGATCCGGTGGTCATAGCTCAGGCACAGGGCGCACATGGACTTGATGACCACCTGGTCCTCGTTCTCGTCATCGGTGACCACCACGGGGGTCTTGGCGATCTTGCCCACGGCCAGGATGGCGGACTCAGGGGGATTGATAATGGCCACGAAGTCATCCAGGTCGAACATGCCCAGGGAGGACACAGTGAAGGTGCCGCCGTGATAGTCGGCCTCGGTCAGCCTGCCCTCCCGGGCCTTCTCGATGAGCTCCGCGGACTTGGCGGCGATGCCGGTGAGGCCGATGATGTCGGCGTCCCGGATCACAGGCACGATCAGCCCGCCGGGGACGGAGACGGCAGTACCGATATTTACATAATCATGGTAGACGATGTCGCTGCCGTCCACGCTGGCGTTGACGATGGGGAAGTCCTGGAGCGCCTTGGCGCAGGCCCGGACAATGATGTCGTTGTAGGAGATCTTGATACCCAGGGCCTTGTACTGGCGCCGCAGGGCCACGGCGGCCGTCATGTCCACCACCATCCGATGGTTGGTCTGGGCATTGGTGGACTTGCTGGTCAGCATATTCCGGGAGATGACCTTGCGCATCCCGCTCATGGCTTCGGTGCGGGTGCCCCGGGTCAGCTGACCGGGGATGGGCTCCGCTGCGGGTGCGGGTTCTACCGCGGCACTGGCGATGTGCAAGTCCTCTGTGGTGATCTTGCCGTTGGGGCCGGTGCCGGTGAGGCCGGAGAGGTCAATGCCCTGGATGCGGGCCTGGTTGGCGGCCAGCGGCGTCACGGCGGGCTGGTTGGCGATGTAGTTCTGCACGTCCCGCTCCACCACTAGGCCGTCCGGCCCGGAGCCGGGGACGGCGGCGATGTCCACGCCGTTTTCCTCTGCCCGGAGACGGGCTCTGGGAGAGGAGAAGACACGCTCACCGGGGGCGTGCTCCACGGCAGGCACCGGAGCAGCGGCAGGCGCGGCCTCTGCCGCGGAAGCCCGGGGTTTTTCCGCCGCCCGAGGCGTGGCTGCCGGGGCATCGCCCAGAAGGCCGGAGATGTCTTCACCGGGCTCGCCCACAATGGCGATGGGCTGGGTGATGGGGACCGTGTCCCCCTCGGGATGCAGGATTTTCAGCACGGTGCCGGTGGCGGTGGAATCCATGGTGATGGTCAGCTTGTCGGTCTCCATCTCAAAGAGGGGGGCGCCCTCAGTGGTCTGCTCGCCCTCTTTCGCCAGCCACTTGGTGATGGTGCCCTCCTCCATCAAAAGGCCCTGCTTGGGCATGATAATGACAGAAGCCATGTCGTCTGCTCCTTTCTCAGCGGTACAGGGACGCCTTGCAGGCGTCCACGATATCCTTCACGCTGGGCAGCACCGCCTGTTCCAGCCCCAGGTTAAAGGGAAGGGGGCAGGCCTTGGCGCCGATATGGACAGGGGCGGCGTCCAGATAGGGAAATACCATCTGGCTCACCTGAGACACCACCTGGGCGCCCCAGCCGTTGTTCTGATGGGCCTCGTGGACCACTACTAGGCGGCCGGTCTTTTTCACGCTCTCCGCTACGGTGTCGTAGTCAAAGGGCACCAGGGTCCGGGGGTCGATGACCTCAGCGGAGATGCCCTCCTTGGCCAGCTCGTCGGCGGCCTCCAGAGCCCGCTTCACATACAGCAGGTTGGCCACGATGGTCACGTCTGTGCCCTCCCGCTTGATGTCTGCCTTGCCGAAGGGAATGCAGAAATCCGGGTCGTCGGACACCTCACCCTTGGTAGCGTAGAGCACCTTGTGCTCGAAGAAGCAGACGGGGTTGTCGTCCCGGATGGCGGTGCGCAGCAGCCCTGCGGCGTCGGCGGGAGTGGAGGGGCAGACCACCTTTAGCCCCGGGATGTGCATGAACAGGCTCTCCAGGGACTGGGAGTGGGTGGCGGCGTTGCCGCGGCCTGTGCCCTGCTGGCCCCGGATCACCAGGGGGATCTTGGCATGGCCGCCGAATACGTACCGGGTCTTGGCTACCTGGTTGAAGATCTGATCCGCTGCCACAAAGGCGAAGTCCCAGTACATCAGCTCTGCGATGGGGCGCATCCCGCCGGAGGCGGCGCCCAGGGCGGCGCCGATGATGGCGGACTCAGAGATGGGGGTGTTGCGGACCCGGTCCGTGCCGAATTCCTTGTAGAGGTCCCGGGTGCAGCCGTACACGCCGCCCAGCTTCTCCACGTCCTCGCCCATGACGAAGACCCGCTCGTCCCGCCGCATCTCCTGGGCGATGGTCTCCCGGATCGCCTGCGAATAAGAAAGCTTAGCCATTGTCTCGTACCCCCTTAACCTTCATAGAACACGTCGTCCAGAACATGGGCCGGATCGGGCTCCGGGCTGTTCATGGCGAACTCCACAGCGGCCTCCATCTTCTTGGCGGCGGCAGCCTCGATGTCGTCCAGCTCCTGCCGGGTGGCCAGCTTGTGCCGGGTGAGATAGGCGCGGAACAGCTTGATGGGGTCCCGCTTCTCCTTCCATTCCTCGACCTCCTCCCGAGTGCGGTAGGGCTCCGGGTCGCCGGTCCAGTGGCCACGCCAGCGGTAGGTCTTGCACTCCAGCAGGGTGGGACCCTCGCCCTTCAGAGCCCGCTCCTTGGCCCGGGCGAAGGCTTCGTACACAGCGCACACATCGTTGCCGTCTACCACCTCGCCGGGGATGCCATAGCCGGCGGCTCGGTCGGCGATGTTCTCCACGGAGGTGGACTGCCAGGTTGGTACGGTCATGCCGAACTGGTTGTTCTCGCACACGTAGATCACCGGCAGCTTCCACACCGCCGCCAGGTTGATGGACTCGTGAAAGGTGCCCTGGTTGGAGGCGCCGTCACCGAAGAAGGCCACGGAGACGTTTTTCCGGTTCTGCATCTTGATGGCCAGGCCGCCGCCGGTGGCGATGGGGATGCCACCGCCCACGATGGCGTTAGCGCCCAGATTGCCCTTGGAGAAGTCGGCGATGTGCATAGAGCCGCTGCGGCCCTTGCAGTAGCCGGTGGCCTTGCCCATCAGCTCCGCCAGGGCCCGGTCCAGCTCTGCGCCCTTGGCGATGCAGTGGCCGTGCCCCCGGTGCGTGGATGCGATGTAGTCCTCGTCCGTCAGCTGAGCACAGACAGAGGCTGCCACAGCTTCCTCGCCGGTGTATAGATGAACGGAGCCCCGCAGCTTGTTTTCGGTGAACAGCGTCCAGGCTGTCTCCTCAAAGTCCCGGATCTCATTCATCTTGTTATAGATCCAAAGTCCGGTTTCACGATCAATCATGAAAGGATGCACCTCCAAAACAGAATTAGGGGCCGTGGGTGCCATTAGAAGCGCGGCCCGCATTTGTTTACAGTTTAACACCCGAATTATCGATAATCAAGTATTTATAATCTATGGGATTTGACAAATCTTCGGACGGGTTTTGTGCAGAATGTGAATTTCTCTGGAAGAATTGACTTTTTCTGGCGGGTTCCATATAATAGAATCTCAATAAGAGCAAAAAATCCGCCGTTTTTGGCGGATTTTCCAGCAGATGGAGGGATTGGATGTGCCGAGAGAGGGCATAGATTCCGTCTCCCACCGGCAGGTGTTCCGGGAGGAGATTCGCAACGCCATCCGGGAGGCGATTTTTTCCGGGAAGCTGAATCCGGGGGACCGGATCATTGAAACCTATTGGGCCAAGGAGCTGGGAGTGTCCCAGGGCCCTGTACGGGAGGCCATCCGGGATCTGGAGGCCATGGGGCTGGTGGAGACGGTGCCCTTCAAGGGATCCCGGATCCGGACGCTGACGGAGAAGGATGTCCGGGACAACTACAGCGTGCGGATCTGCCTGGAGTCTAAGAGCATCCGAGACGCCATCATCCAGCTGGACGACCAGCGGATGGCGGAGTTGGTGGAGCATCTGCGCACCATCCTGCTGGAGATGGATGACTGCGCCAACCGGGGAGATCTGCGGCAGTTCACGGACTGTGACACCCTGTTTCACCGGGCCATCATCGATGCCACGGGAAATCAGGTGCTACTGAAGCTATGGGAGCAGTGCAATATGCGCAACTGGTTCCGCTTCTCCGCCCTGACGGACGCGACCAGTCTGCGGCAGCTCCAGTCCGGCCACCAGCAGATTTTGGAGGCCATCTGCGCCCGGGACGTCAAGACGGCCACCTCCATGCTGGAGGACCATCTGACCGGCCTGATGGACGGCTTCATCCGGGGCGTCAAGGCTTAGAAACCAACTGGTAAACGCGCAGATATTTCAGAACTTCTTGCCAGCATTGACCTTCCACTTCTCATGCGCTATCTTCATGTGCTATCTTAATATGGCAATTTAAGGTTACCACCGAGTAAACGCCTTGCTCCATTCTGTCAGGCTAGGGAAAGAATGGAGTCAAGGCGTATTTTTGTTTAGCTAACAAGGCGTGTTCATGTCCCGGGAAATGCGCAGAAAACGCCAGGTCCTGCCGTCGGAGGAGTGCCGCGCCGTCGTGGAGCGGGGAACCTCCGGCGTGCTGGCCCTGGCCGAGGATGGCGGATACTCCTACACGGTGCGGCTCAGCTATGTGTACGACGGGGCATAAGCTGGAGCTGATCCGTAGGACGACCTACTTCTGCAGTGTGATGGTCTTTGGCACGGTACGGGTTTTGGAGGATAACCGGGAAAGGCGGACTGCCACCGAGAAACTGGCGGTAAAGTACGCGCTGAGGGACTCCTTGGAGCACCATGCCCAGGCCATCCATCAGGTGTGGAAGCCCTTGTGCATTCTAGAGATGACGATTGCCCCTCTCTCCGGTAGGAAAGCCATCGAGATCGTCTGAAAACATCCCCATCCCTACAAAGATGGAAAACGAACGATTGCGGGATTTTCTGCGCTCTACAGGAAGAAAGCGAGGTCAAGGGCAAAATACGCAGTGATCTACCGGCACCGAAATGAATATCCGTTATGTTTCGATTTTTTCAGATATCCCGAAGCGGATACTACGATTTCGTCCATCGTCTGGGTAGGCCGGAGAAAGACGCGGCCCTTGCAGAAATCATTGCGGAACAGAGGGAGCGCAGCTTTCGTACACATGGCTGTCGCAGGATGTGTCTGGAGCTGAAAAAGCGGGACATCCACCGTGATCCCAAGACCATACTGCGTATCATGGAGAAATACGAATTGCTTGCGGAAATCCGGCGGCGCAGAAAATGGGGCAATCTAGGGCAGCAGGCAATCAATACGAAAACTTGCTGAACCGTCGGTTTCATGCGGACAGACCCAACAGCAAATGGGCGACGGATATTTTCTACATCCACACCAAGCAGGGCGTACAGTATCTGTCCATGATCTGGGAACTTTATGATAACAGCATTGTTGCCTACAAGACCAGCACAAAGCAAACCATCAACCTAGTGTTGGACACCATTCACCTGGTCATGCGCAAGGAGAAAAAGAGGGCCGCTGCAGAGTTGCAAATCCACAGCGACCAGGGGTTCCAGTACACCTGGCAAGCATACTTTGACCTGACAAAATATGGAATTATACTTTCCATGTCAAGATGAGGAAATGGTTATGACAATGCTATGGCAATGTATCTACCGCCGCAAACCCGCCACTCTCTCAGGAGCCAACGAACTGATTAACCGCTACATTCACTTCTACAACCATGAACGTATCCAGTTAAAAACTGGAGAGGCGCCGCTTACGTTGCGCCTCTCCGCTTAAAATTCCATACATGAAAGCCTTTTTATGCTGTCCGCACTATCTGGCGCGGTTCACTGCTGCCCCAGGGCCCTTTTGTGTCAATGCCGCCTCCGGCCCCGGTAGCCGCCCCCGCGGCGGCGGGGTACGCTACGGCCGTACCGGTAGCGCCGGCGGCCTACCGTCAGCTTCCAGACGATCAGCGCCGCCGCCAGCACCAGCAACGCGATGCCAACCACCTTCACCGCGGTGGAACTGAAGAAGTTCCGCACGTTCCGCCAAAACAGCAGCAGGCCGGAGGCCTCCACATCATGGGAGGCCAGCAGGTCCACCGTGGTCAACACCTCTCCCTCCAGAGAGAGGGAGAGAGTGCCAAGCACCTGCCCCTCGGTGACCGGAGCGTCCACAGGACTCTCCAGGTCCAGCGTCCGCTCCAGAGAGGCGGGATCAGTGCCCTTGGGCAGCAACAGCTCCACATCCGCCGCCGGATGGACGGACACATGGTCCACCTTGGACAGCGCCACGCTGACCTCCTTCACCAGCTCAGCCTCCTCCAGCACCGTCTGATAGGAGAAGTTCTCAAAACCCCAGTCGAAGAGACGGGAGGTCTCGGAAAAGCTCTGGACCTGGGTGCCGCCGCTGGGCAAGGTCACGGATTCGGCCCCCAGCACCACGCTGATGAAGGAGAGGCTGCCCTCCGCGGCAGTGGATACCAGGCAGTGGCCGGCATCGGAGGTGGAGCCGGTCTTGACGCCGTGGGCCCGGCTGTCCAGATATCCCAAGGCCCGCCAGTTGGAGATCAGGTAGTTGGTGGAGTGGAGCACCCGCTCCTCGCTGAGATTGGTGGCGGGGATGGTGGCGCTCTTCATATCGCAGATCCGCAGGAAGTCGTCATGCTTCAGGGCCTCCGCTGTGATGAGGTACAAGTCCCAGGCGGAGGTGTAGTGCTGGCTGTCATGCAGGCCGGTGGTGTTGACGAAGTGGGTGTTCTCACACCCCAGAGCCGCAGCCTTTTCATTCATGGCGCCCACGAAGGCGTCCACGCTACCGCTGACCTGCTCCGCCAGAATGTTGCACGCCTCGTTGGCGGAGACGATCAGCATACACTCCAGCAGCTGCTCCACCGTCAGCACCTCCCCGGCCCGGATGCCGGCGGTGCTGCCATCCGCCGCCAGCCCCTCCAGGGCGCTCTCCGTAACAGTGATTGGCTGGTCCATGGACAGCTGCCCGCTGTCCACTGCCTCCAGCGTCAGCAGAGCGGTCATGATCTTGGTGAGGCTGGCGGGATAGAGCTCCTCGTGCTCGTTCTTTCCATAGACCATGCGGCCGGTGTTGGCGTCCACCAGCAGGGCAGCCTTGGCCTGGATGGCGGGGTCAGGCACCTCTGCGGCGGAGGCAGGACCTGTCAGCAGGGAGACCGCCAGGATCAGCAGCAAAAAAACAGAGAAAAAGCGGTGTGTTTTCATATCAAACTCCTACCATCTGTGGTATAATCAACTTGCATCGCGCGGCAGCGGCGGCGAAAAGCGCCGCGGTTCGACATTTCAATTCATAGTATATCAAAAAACGGGTGGGAGTTCAACAGTGAGTGGACGGGGAAGGCCGACAAAAAGTGAGATCATTCTGCTGGGGTTGACGGCGGTGTTCCTGTGCGCCCTGGCGGGCCTGTCTCTTCGGGATCGGCAGGATCGCGTCCCGGGCGTAGTCATCGAGACAGAGGCGGAGGTCCCCCGGGAGGAGATCGCCCCGGACTTCCCGCCGGTGGATCTGAACACCGCCACGGCGGAGGAGCTGGACACGCTGCCCGGCATCGGGGAGAGCCTGGCCCGCCGGATCATCGCGTACCGGGAGGCCAACGGCCCCTTCGGGAGCATTGAGGAGATCATGGAGGTGAGCGGGATCGGAGAGGCGAAATTCGCCGAGCTGGAGGACCGCGTCACTGTGGACAACGGCAAAGGAGAGGTGACAAATGAGGATTCTGGTGGTTGATGACGAAAAGCTGCTGGTCAAAGGCGTGAAATTCAATCTGGAGAACGAGGGGTACGAGGTGGAGTGCGCCTATGACGGTGCCTCCGCCGTGGAGCTGGCCCGCAACGGCCGCTTCGATCTCATCATTCTGGATGTGATGATGCCGGAGCTGGACGGGCAGGAGGCATGTATGCGGATCCGGGAGTTCTCCAATGTGCCCATCATCATGCTCACCGCCAAGAGCGAGGACGCGGACAAGCTGATGGGCTTTGAGTGCGGAGCGGATGACTATGTTACAAAACCCTTCAACATTCTGGAGCTGAAGGCCCGGGTTCGGGCGCTGCTGCGGCGGGCCGCCGGCACGCAGCGGAACCGGGGCGCCGTCCTGACCGCGGGGGACTTGTCCCTGAACACGGAGGAGCGGGTGGCCATCCGGGATGGAAAGACCGTGGATCTGACCGCCAAGGAGTACGATCTGATCGAGCTGCTGATGCGCAATCCCCGGCGGGTGTACAGCCGGGAGAATCTGATGAACGTGGTGTGGGGCTATGCCTACGCCGGGGACTACCGGACGGTGGATGTCCACATCCGCCGCCTGCGGGAGAAGCTGGAGAAGAACCCGGCGGAGCCGGAGTATATTATGACCAAGTGGGGAGTTGGATACTATTTCAAAGGATAAGGGCAGGATCTGGGACAGCCTGCAGTTCAAGTTCGGCCTGAGCTATATCCTGATTATCGCGGGCGTGCTGCTGCTGCTGAACACCTATCCGCTGCGGGTATCGCAGGATCTGGTGTTCCGCTCCAAGGCAACCACGCTCCAGAGCAGCGTGTCCGTGATGGTCTACTCCCTGTCCGGCCTGGACCGGCTGACCGAGGAGAATGTGTCCCAGGCCATGGCGGTGGTGGAGGAGACGGGCCTCAGCCGCATCCTGGTGACGGACAGTGCGGGCAAGGTCCTCTACGATACCCGGGAGACCAACGACGCCCTGGGGGAGTACAGCTTCTACACAGAGATCGTCCAGGCCCTGCTGGGGAACGACGTGTTCTCCAGCAGCTACCGGGACGGGGCCTTCCGCAGCCGGGCGGCCTCGCCAGTGCTGTACCAGAACCAGATCATCGGCGCCGTATACGCATACGAGTATGACACGGAGCAGGCCGCTCTGCTAGAGGGGCTGCAGGGCAATCTATTGCGGCTCTCCGCCGGCATCGCGGTGGTGGTGCTGTGTCTCAGCGGCCTGCTGTCCCGGGCGCTGACCCGGAAGATCGGCCAGCTGCTCACCGCCATCCGGGAGGTGCGGGAGGGCGCTTACAGCCACCGGGCGGAGGTGCCCGGACGCGACGAGATCGCCCAGCTGGCCCAGGAGTTCAACAGCTTGACGGACCGCCTCCAGACTACGGAGAACGCCCGCCGCCGCTTTGTGTCCGACGCCTCCCACGAGCTGAAAACGCCCCTGGCGGCCATCCGGCTGCTGACGGACTCCATCCTCCAGACGGAGAACATCGACCGGGAGACGGCCCGGGAATTTGTCACAGACATCGGGCAGGAGGCGGAGCGCCTCTCCCGTATCACAGAGGATCTGCTCCGCCTGACCCGGCTGGACAGCAACGTGCTGGAGCGGCCGGTGGTAGTGGACGCGCTGCCGGTGCTGGAGCAGGTGATGCGGATGATGAGCCTGGTGGCCCAGGAGAAGGGAACGGAACTGACCTATCGGGCGGAGGGGACCTGTACGATGCTGGCCACCCGGGATGAGATCCACCAGATCATCTATAATCTGACGGACAACGCCGTGAAGTACACGCCGCCGGGCAGCACGGTCCAGGTCTCCCTGTTTCGGGAGGGGGATCAGGTGGTGCTGACGGTGGAGGACAACGGCGCCGGCATCCCGGAAGAGGACCTGCCCCGGATCTTTGAGCGGTTCTATCGGGTGGACAAGGCACGGTCCCGCGCTGCCGGCGGCACGGGTCTGGGATTGGCCATCGTCAGGGACACGGTGGAAAAGCGGGGCGGCACTGTGGAGGCGGCCAACCGTCCTGGAGGCGGCGCAGTTTTCACCGTCCGCTGGCCCTGGCGGGAAGGAGGCGGCCAGACATGAAAAAGCGATGGATTGCCGTGCTGCTGTGCGCCGCCCTTCTGGCGGCCTTCGGCTGGGGACAGCCCCGCATTTCCGGCGAGGGCGAGACATACGACCTCTATTTCCTGGAGGCGGATCTGTCCGACGCCCCTGGCGGCGATGCCCTGCGGGCGGAGCCGCTGTACATCGAGTCGGGCGAGGTGCGGGACACCCGGGAGCTGGCGGAGTATCTGGTGACGGAGCTGCTGGCGGGACCGGAGGACGCCGCCCTCACCAGCGCCATTCCAGAGGAGACTACCCTGCTGTCCCTGGAGCTGGATGGTACCCGGGCCAAGGTGGACCTCTCCTCCCGCTACCGGCTGCTCTCCGGCGTGGCGCTGGCCTTGGCAGACTATGCCATCACCCTGACGCTGACCCAGCTGCCGGAGATCTCCGCTGTCAGCGTGACGGTCCGGGGCCAGCCGCTGGCCTACCGGGACCGGCAGATCTTCACAGCCAGGGATGTCCTGTTTTCCAGCAACGAGGATGTGATCGACACGCTGAACGCCACCCTGTACTTTCTGGATGAGACCGGCGGCCTGACGCCGGTGGAGATGACACTGGACCTGTACGAGGGGGACACGCAGGCCGGGGCCGTGGTCAAGGCCCTGCTGGAGGGGACGGAGGAAAAGGACTGGCTCTCCGCCATTCCGGAGGGGTTCCAGGTGACTTCCGTCCGGCTGGAAGAGAGCACGTGCTATGTGGACCTGCCCACGGCGGCTCTGCCGGGTCTGCCGGAGGGGGCGGATCTGTCCCTGGCCCTCCGGGCACTGGCGGACTCCCTGCTGTCCCTGCGGGCAGTGGAAGAGGTGCGGTATCTGGTGGACGGTGAGTTCGCCTCCGCCTACGGCGGCGCCGCTGTGCTGGAGCCTTATCTCAGCGCAGCTTGACGGCGCGGGACGCCGCCCCATCAGGCGCCGAAGAACAGCCGCACCGCGAAGGCGGAGGCCAGAAACCCCGTCAGGTCCGCGGCCAGGGCTGCCGGGACCGTGTGCCGGGTGCGGATGATCCCGGCAGAGCCGAAGTACACGGCGATGGTGTAGAATGTGGTTTCCGTGCTGCCCAGCATCACGGCGGCCACCCGGCCGATGTAGCTGTCGGGGCCGTAGGTGGCGATGAGGTCCGAGCCGACTGCCAGGGCGCCGCTGCCGGATACGGGGCGCACCAGCATCAGCGGCGTGGTCTCCGGCGGAATGCCCAGAAACTCCAGCGCCGGGGCGCAGAGGCCCGTGAGCCACTCCAGGGCGCCGGAAGCCCGGAACATGGCCACGGCGGTCAGCAGTCCCACCAGGGCAGGCAGGACCTTCAGCAGGACCGTGAGCCCCTCTTCGGCCCCGTGGGTCAGGGCGCCGTAGACATCCACCCGCTTCCCCATGCCGTAGAGGGCCACCCCGGCCAGCAGTACGGGGATCACCAGAGAACTGAGATTCAACGCCGGCACCTCCCCACGGCGGCCAGGAATTTGGCCGTCAGAACGCCAACCACCACCGACAGGGCCGAGGCCAGCCACACCGCCGGCAGGATGTCGAAGGGAGACTGGGCTCCACTGGCGCTGCGGACGGAGGCGATGGTGGCGGGCAGCAGCTGGATGGAAGCGGTATTCAGCACCACCAGCAGGCACAGTTCGTCGCTGGCGGTGCCGCTGCAGCCGCGGGCCATCCGTCGGGCCGCCTGGATCCCGAGGGGCGTGGCGGCGTTGCCCAGTCCCAGCAGATTGGCGGACACGTTGGCGGAGAGTGCCGCCAACGTTTTTTCATCCCGGCTGGCCTGGGGCATCAGTCGCCGCAGAATGGGCCGGAAGGCCCGGGCCAATCCGGCAGAGAGGCCGCAGACATTCATGATTTCCATGACGCCGCTCCACAGGCACAGAATGCCGGCCATGGAGACACTGAGCTCCACGGCGGAGGCGGCGCCGTCCATAGCCGCGTCGGCCACGGCGTCCAGATTCCCGGTGAACAGGCCGAAGACCAGGGACAGCACCACCATCCCGGTCCAGATCCAGGTCATTGCCATTGTCATTCCCCCCTGTGTTTGTGACGGATACCCAGTTGCCTCACAAAAAATATAGAGAGGACAACTGAGATTTCAAAAAAGCAAATTGGTAAATTCACTTTATTTTTGGAATCAAATTGACAAAATGCGACCGTCTGTGATATGTTCTTATAAATGATAGTTAGGACATATTGCTGAAAAAGGAGATACATCGTGAAATCAACGGGAATTGTCAGAAAGGTGGATGAACTGGGACGGATCGTGCTCCCTATCGAGATGCGCCGGACGCTGGATATCGGCGAGAAGGATGCATTGGAAATCTATGTGGAAGGCTCGTCCGTCATTCTGAAAAAATACAAGCCCAGCTGCGTTTTCTGCGACGCCACCAAAGACATCACGGTATTCAAGGGGAAGAATATCTGCCCCAAGTGCCTGAAAGAATTGAAAGAGCTGTGAGCGCCCTGTGCGCTGAAAACATGACGCCCATGCGGAGTTCTCCGCATGGGCGTCTTCTGCGCTGTATGTCCTGCGCGGGTCATGACCGCTCCAGGGCCGCGGCGTACAGCTCGTTTTTGGAAAGACCCGTGTGGGCCGATACCTCCCGGGCGGCATCTTTCAGCCGGATTCCCTGGGCCACCAGCCGCAGGACTTGCTCCGTCCCCTCCTCCAGCGTGACGGCGGCGGTCTCCCGGGGCGGGCTGCCCGCCACCACCAGCACGTATTCTCCCTTGGGGGTGTTTTCCTGGTAATAGGCCGCCGCTTCTCCCAGGGTGGTGCGCACAGTCTCCTCGTGGAGCTTCGTCAGCTCCCGGCACAGGGCCACCCGCCGGTCCGGACCGAAGGTCTCCCGCAGGTCCTCCAGCGTGGCGCGCAGCTTGTGGGGCGCCTCGTGGAAGATCATGGTCCGCTCCTCGTTTTTCAGAGAGTCCAGCCGTTCCCGGCGGCTTTTCTTGTTGACGGTGAGGAAGCCCTCAAAGGTGAACCGCCCCGTGGGCAGGCCGCTGACCGCCAGGGCATTCACTGCCGCGCAGCAGCCGGGGATGGAGAGCACCTCCACCCCATTTTCGGCACACAGCCGCACCAGATCCTCTCCGGGATCGGAGATGGCCGGTGTACCGGCGTCCGTCACCAGAGCACAGGACTCCCCAGCCAGCAGCCGCTGCAGGATGGCCTGGCCCGCAGCGGCATGGTTGTGTTCGTGGTAGCTCACCAGGGGCTTTTTGATCTGAAAGTGATTCAGCAGCTTCACAGAGACCCGGGTGTCCTCCGCGGCGATGAAGTCCACGGCTCCCAGCGTCTCCGCTGCCCGGGGAGAGAAGTCCCCCAGGTTGCCGATGGGCGTGGCCACCAGATACAGCGTACCGCTCATGCGTTCGTCTCCTTTGTTCGGAAATAGGCGTTGTCCAGCTCCGCCGTGGGGCGGCCGGTCCCGTCCTCCAGGCAGAGGGGGGCGGCGATGTCCAGCCCGGGCCGTCCGCCCCGGCGGGCCTCCAACAGCAGCAGGGAAGGGGCGTCCCCCGCCCGGCGGCAGACGAGGCGCAGCCGCTTGGGCTCCAGTCCCCGGGCCCGGAGGGCGCAGCACAGGTCCGCCAGCCGCTCCGGCTTGTGGACCAGGCAGAAGCTCCCGCCCCACCGCAGCAGCCAGGCTGCTGCCGTGCAGATATCCTCCAGGGTGCAGCCAGTCTCGGACCGGGCAGCCCGGAGGGCCTCAGTCTCCGGCAGCCTGCCGGACCCGGCGGGATAGTAGGGAGGGTTGCACACCACCAAGTCAAAGCCACCGGCGGGCAGCAGGCCGCGGATCTTTCGTAGGTCTCCCCGGCGGAAGATCAGGCGGTCTGCCAGGCCGTTCCGGGCGGCGGCCTGCTCCGCCAAGCGGACGGCGTCCGGCAGCAGCTCCACACCGGTGATGGACAGTGCCCGCTGGCGCTGGAACAGCAGAAGGCCCAGCAGTCCGGTGCCGCTGCCCAGGTCGCACACCCGAAGCCCCGGCTTCAGCCGGGGAAAGCTGCCCAGCAGAAAGGAGTCGGTACTGGGCTGGAACAGGCCGTCATCGCAGACGAAGGAGAGTCCGCCGGGGCAGAGGAGTTCCCAGTGCTGCAAGTCGATCCCCCCATTGGATGATGTCTATATTCATATTATAATGGAAGATCATCATTCTTGCAATGGGGGGCACGGTTCAAAAGAAAAGGCCGCTTGGGCGCGCTCCGGTGCAGTGGCCCTCCGCGCGACGATCGGTGCAAGCGCCGATTTGGTCTGGCCTTTGGGCCTTTTGCGATTCCTGTAGTTGCTGCCCCGTGGCGGATCGTGCGGACGGCGCGGAGCGGCCACTGCATGTTCTCGCCTTCTCTTTTTGCTGCCGCTGGCCCGGTGGGTGATGGAAGTTTCTGCAGCAGGCCGATGCTCTCATCGCCCGCCGGTCCAGGCCCCTGCGGGTCGTGAGGGCCGAGACTTACAGCACGGTCCGGAGCCAGCCCAGGACCAGCAGGTGGAGGGGGTAGAACATATAAAAGAACCACTTGGAAAAACCGCCGCTGGTTCCGTGCCGGCCTGTGTAGCGGGAGAGGAGCAGCAGCGGCAGAAACGCCCCCACGTACTCGACGGAGTAGGCGTAGAGCTCCCAGTCGATCTGGAAGACATGGTCGTAAAACAGTCCGAAAAACGGGTGGATCAGCAGGGAGAGCACCCCCATCTCCAGCATGACCACCATGCAGTAGGCAAACGCCTGGTGCTTCCAACTGCCATAATAATAGTCGAACACCAGGATAATCACCACGCCTGTGTAGCCCCAGTCCGCCGGGACAGACAGGATGAACAGGAGCAAAATCAGCAGGACCTTCCAGGCAGAGCAGAGGCGCGGGCTCCTGCGGATGCGGACCGCCAGAACGCCCAGAAAAATGGTATAGATGACATTGGGGCGCATCAGCTGGATGGCGGCCAGATCGCCGCCGAAGTGGAAGTACAGAAAGGGAAACCAGCTGACCAGCGCGAAAACAGCCAGGCGGAGCAGATACCGGTTGAGGTTTCTGGTGTGGTGACAGCCCTCCACGGCGGCAAAGAACATGGTGGGGCCGGTGATTTTTCCGATGGAATGCAGGAGAATCGCCAACAGGGTGCCGTCGGGGACAAAGGCGAAGGCGATATGGTCGATCACCATGGCCGCCACCGCCACGGCCTTCAGATGATTGAGGGAGAGCCCGCCCCAGGACCGCTCCAGGCATTCAGCGGACGGGGGAGGGCAGGCGGGCAGCCCCTGTGGCGTTTCTCCGGAAAGGCCGCGGCTTTCCTCCAGACAGTGGTCGGTCATGCGACTCCCTCCATGGCCCGCAGGGCCGTCACCAGAGCCGGTTCCCCGGCAGGGGAGAGAATGTCCGGCGTGGTGCCCGTTTCCTCACTGCTGGAGCCGTCACCGTTCAGGCCGAACATCATGGTGAACTGCACCAGGATGCCGCTGTTGGGCAGCTGCAGGAAGACTGGATCCAGAGCCCCGATGCCGTCGCCGCCGGTGGGACTGCCCACCAGGGTGGCGAAGCCTGTCTCCTGGCAGAACACGGCGAAGGACTCGCTGGCGGAGTAGACCGCTGGCCCCACCAGCACCCAGATGCGGCCGTGGAAGGGGGCCCGCTCTGCCGCTGGCTCCACAGAGAGGGTGCTCTCCACAAAGTGGGTGGCGGCCTGGATTCCGTCCCGCTCCAGCTTGGGCAGATCCGGCAGGTCCGCGATGGGGTGCAGCTCCTCCGGGGAGAACACCTCCTGGATATAGGGGCGGTTGTTGCCGCTCTCCGCCAGCAGGGCATAGTTGGTGCAGGAGAGGGGACGGTCCGTCAGGGGCGCCGCCAGCAGCTGCTGCCAGTAGACCTCGCTTCCGCCGGAGTTGTCCGTCAGGTCGATGATGAGATCCGTGCAGTCCGCCGCCTGGCGGTAGAAGTCCGTCAGGGCCGCCCGGTCTGTGGCGTAGCTGTCCTCATATTCCGCCGGGAAGCTGTCGATCTTCACATACCCCACGTCTCCGCCGGGCAGGAGCAGGGTGTGGAGGTTCGCGGCAGGCTCCTCCGAATCGGCTGAATTGACCGTGCCGTCCTCTTCGCCGTAGGCATCCAGCAGCGTCTGGAGTCTTTCATAGCCCCGGACGGTCACCGGGTCCGTCAGCACCTCCCGCCAGTGCTCCCGGTCCTGGATGCCGCCGTCCTCATAGGCCTCACAGTAGGCGCGGTACATATCCGGCTCCACGATCCAGAGGTGGCCGTATGTCCCCAGGCGGAACAGTGTGCTGTAAACAGCGGAATAGAATACCTCGTCGCTGTCGCTTTCCTGGATCATCTCCCGGTATGCCTGGAAGATGGCCGCCGACGGGTCCTCCGGGTTGTCCCGGTCTCGGACACCCATGCAGAGATAGCTGTCCCCCAGCGTCTGGACCAGGTAGTCGTAGTCCTCCAGCCGCTGTTCCTGGGTCAAGCCAAGCAAGTGGTCCATGGAGGGGACCTCAGATTCCGGCCCTCCCAGGGCACCGCATCCCGCCAGCAGACAGGGCAGCACCGCTGCTGCCAGCAGCTTCTTCCAAGCGTGTTTCATCGTGTGTCTCCTTTCAAATCGGCTGTCCCCAATATTACGGGAGTAAAGGGCCTCTTTCTTCACTCCAGCGGGGAACACCGGCAGGATAACACCAATTTCTTACAACTCTATGGAGAAATCTCTTACAGATTTCTTACAGTTCCCGAAACGACAAAAAGGTCCGCGAGCTTTGGCTCGCGGACCTTTTATGTATCCTCGATTACTCCTCGGGGACGATGGCGCCGTTGGGGCAGGTGTCGCTGCAGGAACCGCAGTCCAGGCAAGCGGCAGCATCGATGACGTACTGGTCATCGCCCTGGCTGATAGCACCGGCGGGGCAAGCGTCCGCGCAGGAGCCACAGCTCACGCAGGCAGAAGTGATTTTGTAAGCCATGGGAAGCACCTCCATCAGAATTGTACCCCTATTGTAGCATACAAATTAAAAAAAGCAAGTACCAGCCGTTCAAATTCTATGGTTAAATTTTCGAAAAAATACGGGAAAGCGTCCAAAAATGACGTTTGTCAAGACTAACTGTTCACAAATTGTTTTCAAATAGGTCAAAGAAAGTCAAAATTCAACTCTTGACATTTTGCTCGGGCGTGTTATACTAAACACAGAACAAAAGGTTAAAGAAAGTCAAAGTCAAAGAGATGAGGCGTTCTTTGGAAAGGGAGGAATCATCCGTGGGGATTTCCGATTTGATTGCCAGCTTCCTGCAGGAGAGTTTGGAGGAGACGGACGGTGGTGTGCTGGAGGTCCAGCGCAATGACCTGGCCCAGCGCTTCAATTGCGTACCCAGCCAGATCAACTACGTGATGTCCACCCGCTTTTCCCCGGAGCGGGGTTATATCGTGGAGAGCCGCCGGGGCGGCAATGGCTACATCCGGATCACCCGGGTCCGGGTGGACCGCCAGACGCTGCTGATGCAGGTCATCAACACCCTGGGCAGCCAGGTGGACCTGGCCTCCGCTCGGGCCATCCTGAACAATCTGGTCCAGGCCGGCGCCCTGGAGGAGAACGCAGGCCGGAGCATTCTGGCCGCCGTCGGCGACAAGGCCCTGGCCGCGGTCCCGCGGGAGAGCCGGGACACCGTCCGGGCGGACATCATGAAGCAGGTGCTGATCCTGCAGGTGTAGCCGGGACCCGGGCAGCGGGGAAAAATGTTTCAATAAGCACGCACAGTTTCCAGATGATAGGAGGAATTGATTTATGAAATGCGAAAATTGTGGTAAGAATGAAGTTACCTTTGTGTATCGGAGCAACGTGAACGGCCATGTGGAAGAGAAGCACCTGTGCAGCGACTGCGCGGAAAAGCTGGGCTATACCCAGCGGCTGGGTGCCCAGAGCCAGCGGATGATGCAAAGCTTCTTCGGGAACAGCCTCTTTGGAAACGATTTCTTCGACGATTTCTTCTCTCCCATGCCCAGCCTGCTGGGGCGGAGAATGAAGATGCTGGAGGACCCCTTTGACGACTTCTTCGCCGAGATGCCGGCCCTGAGCGCCTCTCCTGTCCAGCAGCAGGAGGCAAAGCAGGAAAAGAAGGACGACCTGGTAGGCCAGGAGGACCAGAGCCGCTTTGCCTATCTGCGCCAGATGAACGCGCTGAAGCTGGAGATGAAGAAGGCTGTGCACCAGGAGAACTTTGAGCGGGCGGCGGAGCTGCGGGACCAGATCAGGTCTCTGGAGGCCGCTCACAAGGAGCAGAAGGAAAACAAGTAAACGGGACTTTCCCATGGAAAGGAAGGTAAGACACTATGAATGAGAACAAATTTTCGCCCAGGGCGGAGGAGGCCCTGCGGCTTTCCCAGGAGGCAGCCGGTGAGCTGGGCCACGGCTACGTGGGCACGGAGCACCTGCTGCTGGGCCTGATCCGGGAAGAGGAGGGCGTGGCCCACACCGTTCTGACGGAGGCGGGCCTCACCGATGACATGATCGTGGAGATCATCAAGAAGAGCGTGGGTGCCGGTCTGCCCGGCAGCAATCCCGCCCAGGGCCTCACCCCCCGCGCCAAGCGGGTGGTGGAGCTGGCCATGGAGGACTCCATGCGGGGCGGCTACAACTACGTGGGCACGGAGCACCTGCTGGCGGGCATCCTGCGGGAAGGCAACAATATGGCCGTCCGCATCCTGCGCACCGCTGGCGTGGATGCCCGTCACCTGTACACAGCCCTGATGCAGAAGCTGGGTGAGATGCCCCGGAGTCAGGCCGCCGATCCCGGCCGCTCCGGCACCAGCCCCGCAAAGGAGGATAACGGCAAGAACAAGACCCTGAAGGAGTTCACCCGGGACCTGACCGCCGACGCTCGGGCCGGCAAGCTGGACCCGGTCATCGGCCGGGACGGGGAGATCCAGCGGGTGATCCAGATTCTCTCCCGCCGCACCAAGAACAACCCCTGCCTGATCGGTGAGCCCGGTGTGGGCAAAACCGCCATCGCTGAGGGTCTGGCCCGGAAGATCGTTATGGGCGACGTACCCGACGAGATGCTGGACAAGCGCCTTTTGTCCCTGGACCTCAGCGGCATGGTGGCGGGCACCAAGTACCGGGGCGAGTTTGAGGAGCGGATTAAGAAGCTGCTGGAGGAGGTCAGGAAGTCCGGCAATGTGATCCTCTTCATCGACGAGCTCCATACCATCGTGGGCGCCGGCAGCGCCGAGGGCGCCGTGGACGCCGCCAACATCATCAAGCCGGCTCTAGGCCGGGGCGAGATCCAGGTGATCGGCGCCACCACCCTGAACGAGTACCGGAAGTATATCGAGAAGGACGCCGCCCTGGAGCGCCGGTTCCAGCCGGTGCAGGTGGGTGAGCCCAGCCAGGAGGCGTCTCTGGAGATCCTGAAGGGCCTGCGGGAGAAGTACGAGAAGCACCACAGCCTCCAGATCACCGACGAGGCCCTGGAGGCCGCCGTGAAGCTCTCCGCCCGGTATATCAACGACCGGTTCCTGCCGGACAAGGCCATCGACCTG